>NZ_BCQX01000018.1 GCF_001552295.1 Globicatella sanguinis NBRC 15551
AAGCGATACTGGTTACTTCACTGTCTAATAGAGCTTGGGCTAAGTCAGGATCGGCTGCTAAATGTAAATAAGTAAATAAGATTAGGCCTTTGTGGAAGTATGCATATTCTTCTTTCAAAGGCTTTTTTACTTTGATAACCATCTCTGCAGCCCAACTTTAGCGACATCTTCAACTAAAGTGGCTCCGGCTGCTTGATAAGCTTCATCACTAAATCCAGATGCCAAACCGGCTTGATGTTCAACGATAACTTGGTGACCGTCGTTGATTAATTCTTTAACATTGTCGGGGGTTAATCCCACACGATTTTCATTGATTTCTTGTTCTTTTGGTAAACCAATAATCATGGTCATGACTCCTTCAAAATGATGTTCAAAATGATATGTATTTTTTGATAATTATATCACAAAAACGAATGAAAGGAATATGCGTTAGAAAATTAATGCCTTGCATAAGTGTTAAAAAAGGAGCCATTATTTAAGGTAGAAGGGATAGCCATTATTAAGTGTAGAATGGACAGCTAAAAAGAATGGGAAGCCGATATTAGGGAGAAAAATGGACAGCCTATATTAGGGTGTTGAGTTTATAAATTAACATTCTTAGCGACATCATTTTGGGAATTGTAGGAAACTCATCTTATTTTCATCTTTTTCATAGTAAAAAAGCAAAAGACATTTGGATTTATTGTTTTCATAGAAGCAATTTTTTACTAACATTTATTCACAAAGATTAGTGGATATTTCACAAAGTTAGTATTACGAGAGTGATTGTGACCGACTTTGTTTGTAATTTTCATAAAAAATGTTTTCATCGCGATTACACTGTTTGTTAGTGTTTTTTCAAATCGTTAAGCTGATTATTTTCAAAGCGATTTTACATTATAAAAACGCTTGCAACATAATTTAAACCTAAGCTATAATTCAGTCAATGTACCAAATTTAGAATTTTTATCGATATATTTATTAAACAATATTGAGAGAGGAGGAATCATTATCGTGGTGTTTTTTTAGAGGAAGATATTAAGTAAAAAATGTGATAGACGCATAATTGTATTAGGGATTACAAGCAAGTAATTTAATATTTATTAATAGTGAATAGAGGAGGTGAAGGGGAGTGGAACAACCTTATGAGATTAATCGTTATGCTTTAGAAAAAGCCATCAATCAACGACGTTTAAAAGCTTGTCAGGTTGCAGACCAAGTCGGTATTTCTCGCAATACGATGTCACGTACGCTTCAAGGGCATACGATTCCCAGTTTGGAAGTAGTCAATTTAATTAGTCGCTTTCTGAAATTAACAGACCGTGAGATTATTCGCATATTTCATCCGAAATTTTAAAGGAGGTCATTCGATGAAGATAGAGTGTTTATTGGAAGAATATGAATTGTTGATCCATCATGTTTTGAAAGAGTACCAGATTTATCCAAACCGTCATGACTATGAAGATTTTGCTCAGGAATTACGCCTTCATTTATTTGAGGAATTAAAACGCTTGTTAACATCAAAACACCAAGTGGAAAATATGGAAGCATACTTACGGCACGGGATGCGTTGGCGACTGTTTAAATTGTTACGCCAACAAAAGCGTCATCAATGGGTGCCTGTAGAGGAAACCTTTTTAATTAATCAAACCCAAGAAGATGCTAATTTAGTCTTTAAAGAATTTGTCTTGTCCCTACCCAATACCTTAACACCACGAGAACAGGAATTCTTACAGTATTTGTATGAGGGCTATCAATTAACTCAGTTAGCCGAGATTTATCACCGAGAATATCGCACCATTCGTCGTTGGCGCGATCGGTTGATTGAAAAGTTGAAGCGTGAAGATTGACAATGTGATAAATGAAAAGTTGAAGCGAGAAGAGTGATTGTGTGATAAATGAAAAGTTGAAGCGAGAAGTTTAGCTTGGTGAAAATGAAAAGTCTAGGTTCGATGAGCTACTAATTGAAATTAAAAATTGAAGGACTGTGTGATATATGAAAAGTTCAGGTCTGATGAGCGACAAAGTGAAATATAAACGTTAGAGCAGAAGATTGATTAATCGATGACAGAAAGGTGTGCACAAAAGGGTTCAGGGACTCATCGACCTGTTAGAGCGTAGGGGTATTATAGTTAACATTGAGGAGGTTGGGTTACTTTTACTTGGTTCTGTGGACCTGTTAAAACTTTGTCATTTCAATATTCACTAGTCAATAAATCATCATTGATGTGTATTTTTGTCCGAAAAATGCGCTTTCGGGGTACTTATTAGGTGTAGCGTCCGGAACTACAACAAAATTTTAAGGAGGTTGCCCCTATGGCAAAAACATTTAAAAGTGGAAAATTATCAATGAAACTAGTAGGTGAGGATAAAAAAGCAGTACGCACAATGAATTTTAATAATTTGATGAATGATGCCCCAGAGGCAGAGATTATAAAAGTTCGTAGTGCAATTGAAACATTAGTAGATGAACCGTTTAATAAAACCAGCGTAACTGAAAATTACGAAATTGACTAGGAGGAATTAAATTATGGCAGAAGTAACAACAACAAATTTAGAATTACAAATTAAAAATGCTGCAGGGAAAGCAAAAGTAGTACGTGTTCCGGAACCAAGTTTAGGTTTGGACCGTGTGACAACTGAAAAAGCTGCTCAAGATTTAATCGAAGCCAATATCTTTGTAGATGACTCAGGAGATCCTTATGTAACCAATGTCGGCGCTCGTTATGTTAAACGTACTGTAGATGAAATCTACAATGTGGAAAACGAACCGGCAGTTTAAGGGTAAGTAAAGGAGTGGGTGAATTGAACACCTGCTCCTTTTATTAAAGAAAGGAGGAATTGAAATGAGTCTGATTGAATTAGGTGCTTTAGCTAGTGCATTAGTCGCCGTCATTACCTTAATTACGAAACTCTACAATTTAATCGCAGCCATTCAACAATTAATTGGTCGCTTAGACTTTTTGCAGTCTGAGATTAATCATCATCATTTAATTCAAAAGCAATTAATTAAACTGTACGATCATCATGAGCAACGCTTGAATCGAGTAGAACAAATTCAGAAAAGAGGTAATCAGGATGCAGCTTAGTAATCAATCTTATGATTTTTTAAAGTGGGTAGCATTGGTCTTTTTACCAGCATTTTCAGTATTAATCGGGGGATTAGGTCCGATATTTAATTGGTCAATGACCGAAAAGTGGGTAACACTGGTTAATTTATTAGCAGTATTTTTAGGTAGTTTATTACAGTTATCATCTAATAATTATCACAATCAAGGAGGGGGACATTATGCCGTCCAAACAAACTTTGCTTAATGAATTACAACAATATATTGGGATGGTTCAACATTCTTCTAAACATCAAGCGATGGTTGACGCTTATAACCGAGTCGAACCTTTACCAGTAGGCTATCGGGTCAAATATAGTGATGACTGGTGTGATTTGTTCGTAACATTTATTGCTGATAAAATTGGTTTGTCCAGTCAAATTGGACGTGAGTGTGGCGTTAACCGTCATCGTGAAATAATGCGCCAGAAAGGCATTTGGTTAGGAAAAGTAAGTCCACAAGTGGGAGATATTATCTTTTTTGATTGGGATGGCAATGGTTTTTGTGATCATATAGGATTTGTCATTCAAGTAGGTAATGATTTTGTGATTACAATTGAGGGAAATTCGTTGCGCCAAGTCCGTAAGGTTTCTTATCATAAACAAGATTGGCGGATTGCTGGTTACGCTAGACCCGTTTATCAAGAAGCAACGGTCAAAGCACCAGGAAAATCAGTTTCAGAGCTAGCATTGGAAGTTATCCGAGGGTTATGGGGGAATGGCGGTGAACGTGTTAGACGCCTTACCCAAGCAGGGTACGATGCGGTGGTAGTCCAAAAACTGGTGAATCAAAAACTTTTAGGGTTAAAGAATTGAATAGTAACGAAAGGATCGCTGTACCAAGTTGGTAATGGCGATTTTTTTGGTTTTAATAATTCAGTGATACTTTTAATGAGATAGTATATAAGCTATATTGGATAGTCAACCCTAATATCAGTATTAAATTAAAAATAAATAATAGAGAAAAGACGTATTAATACAATTAGAAAAAGCATAAGAGAATTAGAAGAATAATAGTGAATGCCCCGAAAACATGTATGGAACATTCACTATATATGCAGATTGTTTAAATATTGTCCAACATTTTAATATTAAAAATTATTAAGTAGATAAATTATTTGTATTTTAAAAAAACCCAATTAAAAGTTAATATACGTTACTTAAAATTTAGATAGGTCAGTAGAACTATCATTTTAGCTATTTTAGGAACTTGTAAATCAACAATATTTATTAATTGCTGAAGTGATCATGTTACTTACGTTATTCACAATTACAAGGTCTTCATCAGTTACATTGGTTAATGGAGAACGTACACCACCGAGTTGAAGTCCATCTTTTTCTAGGACTTTTTTCATAATGGCATATATATTGGCTTTAGCCTTCACCATTTCAAAGATAATATTTGTAATCTCAAATTGAATTTCAGTAGCTAACGATATATTACTGTTCTGTATCGCTTTATCTGCTGCTAAAAACAGTTCTGGCATAACACCATAAGTACCTCCTATTCCACCATCTGCACCCATAATTCTGCCACCTACGAATTGTTCATCAGGCCCATTGAAGACTATTATATCTTTCTTAGAATTTAGTTTCCAAGTAAGAATATCCTGAACTGGCATTGAAGAATTTTTAACTCCGATAACATTCTCATTTTCTAACATTTTATTCAATAAATTTGATGTTAAGGCATAACCTGTTGTTTGAGGTATATTATAAATGATGAAATCAATTTTAGCAGCTTGAATCATTTCAGTCCAATACTCTTCAATAGAATATTCAGGTAAAGTGAAATATATTGGCGGAATTGCAGCTAAGGCATCAACTCCTAAATTAGCAGCATGTTTAGCTAATTCTATACTATCTCTGGTGGACGGAGCGGCAACATGTGCTATAATTGTCATCTTATTTCCAACCACTTCCATTACATTTTCAAGAATGACCTTTCTTTCCTCTATATTTTGATAAATGCATTCACCTGATGAACCCCCTACATACAAACCTTTAACACCTTTATCTAAATAATACTGAGCTAATTTTTGTGTTCTTTCGGGACTAACATCGCCATTGTCGTCATAGCAAGCATAAAATGCTGGAATAATTCCTTTGTATTTTTCTAAATTTTTCATTATAATCTCCTTTTATTTAATAACATTAATAAACTTTTTCGTGATTTCAAGTGGTCTTGTTATTGCTCCACCTACTACCGCAGTGTAAACTCCTTGGTTAAAAGCCATCTCCAAATCTTTAGGAGTATGAATTCGTCCCTCTGCGACAATTGGTGTACGAGTATTTTCAACTAATTCTTTCATCAATTGAAAATCTGGTCCATTTTTCTTGTCAGAAGTTCCAGCAGTATAGCCACTCATAGTTGTTCCTATTAAATCAAAACCTATTTTTTCAGCATTCAAACCTTCTTCTAAAGTTGAAATGTCTGCCATAAGAAGTTGATTAGGGTATTTTTCTTTAATATTTTTTACAAAATTATTGATTGAACCGTCAGCTCTTTTTGAAAAAGTAGCATCCATTGCAATGATATCACATTTTGCTTCAACCAATGCATCTATTTCTGCCATGGTAACTGTTATGTATGGTTCATAATTTGGGTATTCTTTTTTTATTAAGCCTATAACAGGTACATTTAATTCTTCCTTAATTTGTTTTATGTCTTTTATTCCTTCTGTCCTAATAGCGATTGCGCCTGCTTCTAATGCTGCTTTTGCCATAAGAACCATGATCCCACCTTCTTCACGATATAATGGTTCGCCCGGTAAAGCTTGACAAGAAACAATTAAACCACCTTTTAATGATTCAATGATACTCATAATACATCCTTTCTATTTTACAAATTGTTTTCTGTTTTAAAATAATATAATGCACCCAGTAATCCAGCTTTATTACCTAATTTTGCCGGAACAATGTTACTTTGAATAAAATGATTATGCACTGAAATATTAGACATTTCAGCAACAACATCTGGTATTATCAGTTTGTCTTGGGCTAATATTCCACCTCCAAGAATGATTAAATCAGGATTTAATAAATATTGAATTATTAATAATCCTTGAGCTAAATTTTTAATGAATGTATCATATATTTTTCTTATTGTGGGGTTGCCTGAAATTAATAATTTGAAGAATTCTTCTCCATTAATATCACGCCGTAATGCAATAGTGGCATTTTCTGTTAAAAAACTTGCTGATGCGATGTCTTGAAGATAATGTCCGTCAATAGGTAAATATCCGATTTCTCCCGCTGTATAAGAATGACCTTGATATAATTTGCCATTGATCATTATAGCAGCACCTATCCCTGTTCCTAATGTAAGACAAACCAAATTATTTTTATTATCATCTTGATGGTATTTCCAGTACTCTCCAAGTAGAGCGGCGTTCACATCATTCAGTATTGTGCAAGGAATATTCAATTCGTTCTCAATTATTTTCTTGAATTGCGTTCCTTGATATTTTGGTATTGTATAACCAGCGTATTCTATTACACCTGAATCAGGATTTACCACACCAGCTGAAGCTATTGCGATTCCAGATATTGTCGGATGCTCTTGAATAACTTTCTTACAAATCGAGGTAACTTGTTTTAAAATATGATTGTCATTAATTGAGACTTCTGTTTTTACCTTTTTTATTGGTTCATAAGTATCACCACTGATTGAAAAAATTCCATATTTTATAAATGTTCCACCAATATCAATGCAAAGTACCTTAATAATAATCAACCTCCTTTGTTGTTTACGTTTTCATTTTATCACTAGAAATTATATTATCAATAATGCCATTTTTGGAAAAAAAAGAAGTAAATTATTTTGTTTTCAATTAAAAAACATTGATAAATCAATATTTTTTAATAAAAAATTAGCTTTAGAGTTAGGTAATTAAATACAGAAATAGTCTGTTTTTTACCAAAAGCCATAAAATATTATTATTAAACCTAAAAATATTACAACACACAGCTAGATAAATCGTTTACACTTAAGTTAATGGTAGCGCAACCAATATATGGAGGTGGATGAGTGATGGAAATAACACAAATAAATAATAATAAAAAAAGGGGAATGGGAAATTTAAAAAAGAAACTGAAAAAAAATTGGCCATTTTTAGTAATGTTGATGATTCCGTTGATATTCCTGTTGGTATTTAGTTATGGTCCAATGTATGGGGTATCAATTGCTTTTAAACGTTATTCACCTGGTCTGGGTATATGGGATAGTCCATGGAATCAATTTGGACACTTTAAACGTATGATGAAAGATACTTTATTTATTCGAGCTTTAAAAAATACATTAAATATTAGTTTTTTAAAACTTTTAATAGGATTTCCAGCTCCTATAATTCTTGCTCTGGCACTGAATGAAATAAGATTTCAAAAATTTAAAAAACTTGCACAAACTATTTCATACTTACCTTATTTTTTATCTTGGGTAATTGCTGCAGCGATGTTAATCGAAATTCTTTCTCCTGATAGAGGATTAATTAATTCAGTATTAAAAATGTTTGGAATGAATCCAGTTCATTTCTTAGCCAATAAAAATACATTTATACCAGTATTAATAATATCAGAAATATGGAAAAGTATCGGATATGAGTCAATCATTTATTTAGCAGCTATTACCGGAGTTGATTTATCGATTTACGAAGCTGCCGAGTTGGATGGAGCATCGAGACTTCAGAAAATGTGGCATGTCACGATACCAAGTATTATGCCTATAATACTTGTTATGTTGATTTTAAGATTAGGTCAGGTATTGAATGCTGGATTTGATCAGGTTTTAAACTTGTATAATCCATCCGTTTATGCCGTTGCAGATATTATTGATACATATGTATATCGAATAGGTTTAGAAAACTTTAGTTTCGATTATTCAACCGCTGTAGGGTTAGTTAAAAATTTAGTTGGGTTAGTTTTAATTTTAACCTCGAACTTGATTGTTAAAAAAACGACTGGCCAAAATGTAATATAGAAAGGAGTATAAAGAATGAAGAAGAAAACAAATCTGTTTGATTGGATAATAATTATTCTTATTTCCTTTTTCTGTTTGACAATTTTGTATCCTGTTTGGAATCAAATAGTCTTATCATTTAGTTCGGCTTCAGAAATGAGAACTTTACAAATTTCGATGTGGCCTGAAAAATGGTCTCTGGAAGCTTATAAATTTATTTTTGGATTTGGAAATATTGGTAGAGCTTATTTCAATACAATATTGAGAACTATTGTCGGAACATTGATGATTGTATCAGTCACTGTATTGGCAGCCTATCCACTTTCAAGGAAAGATTTACCTTTTAGAGGATTTTTTATGACAATTTTTGTTATCGCAATGTTTGTATCAGGTGGAATGATTCCATCATATTTATTAGTTAAAAACTTAGGCCTATTAAACTCTGTATGGGCATTGGTTTTACCTAATGCATTAAATGTAACCTATGTTATAATTGTCAGAAACTTCTTTTTAAGTATTAGTCCTTCAATTGAGGAATCTGCAATTATGGATGGTGCTTCACCTTTTCAAATTCTATTAAAAATAATTTTACCATTATCTAAACCGATTATTGTGACTATAGCATTATGGGCTGCAGTTTATCATTGGAATGAGTGGTTTATGGCTCAAATTTATATTCAAGATCAAAATCTTGATGTTCTACAAACAGTTGTGAGAAAAATGTTGATGAACGTTGATGCTTCACGAATGGACACACAAATTGCATCAACTGGTGCAAATGCATCTGAATTATTGTTAGCGAATGTACGGGCAGCAACCGTTGTAGTATCAATAGGACCAATTGTTCTATTGTATCCATTCGCACAAAAATATTTTATTCAAGGTTTACAATTAGGTGCTGTAAAAGGATAATTTTAGGAGGAAAATAATATGAATAAAAAGTTTAGAAAGACGGCAGTCAATTTAGTTGTTAGTTCTATTTTAAGTAGTCAACTATTACCTGGTATAGGTATTAGTGCTCAAGAGTTACCTGAACCTGGTGATTTTAAAGATGTTGTTAATTTAAAATTGTCTGGTTCATTTACTAAGGGAGAAGTACAAGATGACAATTGGGTTCAAAAAAGACTCGAAGAACAATTTAATGTTCAAATTGAAAATACTAAAATAAACACATGGGATGCAAATGAAGTTTCTATCATGATAGCTTCTGGAGAATTGCCAGATACATTTTCCTTCACAACCGGTGGGATGACACCAAAAGAATTGTATTATCAGGGGTTAACCCGTTCAATTCCACGTGAAATGATAGAAAAGTATGCACCAAATTATGCAAAAATGTTAAATGAAACAAATAATGGTATTGGATGGAAAATGACTCAATCTCCAGATAATGAAAATGAACATATTGCATTAGTTGGATTACAATCACATGCTCAATCATTGTTATGGGCTCCAACATTAAGGCTAGATTGGATGGAGAAATTGGGATTAGAAATACCAGAAGACATCCAGCCTATTGGAGATGAAGATGGTTTCGAGAGAATCTATTTTTCACACCATTCATATACATTAGATGAGTTAGAAGAAATATTAACTGCTTTCGTTACTCAAGATCCAGATGGTAATGGGCAAGACGATACTTATGGTATTTTACCAGCAAATGACAGCATGAACTGGGCAACGACATTATTAGGTTCTTACGGTGTTGCTGCTAGTTATAACTTAGAAGTAGATGGCAAAGTTCAAGATACAATGATTTCAGAGCCATATAAACAATTTTTAAGTCGTATGGTAGATTGGTATAAAAAAGGATTGATTGATCCTGAATGGACAACGTTACCGGAGAAAACCACATGGGAAAAATATCAAACCGGTAAAGTTGGATATGTGATTGCACAGAAAACTTATTTAGCTCAAGAAGCTTGGACAAAAGGAAGAGCTCCTCAAAATATTCTTGATGCTGATCCGAATGCAAAACTATTAGCACTTTTACCTGAAACAGGTGATGAAGGACAATCTGGACAACAAGCATTTACTCCTGTTACTGCATTGCAAGATACAATGCAAATTAGTAAAAATGTAACTGATGAGCAATTGGCTCGATACTTACAAATTTACGACTTTATGACTTTTAACCCTGAAGGAGTTTGGACAACCTATGGTATTCCAGGGGAGCATTCAGATTATGTAGGAGAAGAAGGTAAATCTACGCTTGTTGTTAGAGATGAGTATCCATTAGAAGAAAAAGAAATGGGATTCTGGGCATATAACCATCGCTCATATCCAGGCGTTCGATACTATTGGTTAACTGCTGAGAAAACATTAGAATTAAATGATATGTTCTTTGGCAAACCTGAAAATATTGAAAAATATTTTATTAGACCATACAAATGGGATTTATTTGATGAAACTGGCCTGTCAGATCTTGAAGCCATTTATAATGCAAATCTGCAAACTATTGAAAATGAATTCAGAATGAATGTTATTTCCGGTGCGGTTGACTTAGAAAGCGAATGGGATGCATATGTTGAAACTTGGTTATCAAGCGGTGGACAAGAAATTCTAGATGAACTAGAAAAAGCCCCATTAGTGAGTGATTTGCTAGCGGAATAGAATAAAGAGTGTTAGTGGGAGTGTAATTTATTGCGCTCCCCAGTTTTTTAAGGAGTGAAACTAATGAGGGAAATCAATAATAAATTGATAGAAATAATAAATAATATCTATGACTTAATAGTTTTAAATCTTTATTGGATACTTGGTTTTGTTTTAGGACTTGGAATATTTGGTTTCATTCCTTCAACAATTGCAGTAACAAATCTTTTGAGAGATCGTCATTTAAAAAAAGATTCATCAAATTCATTTTTTAATTATTGGAAATATTATAAACAGAACTTTATAAAAAATAATCTTTATGGTTTATTTTTATTAGGTTGTATTTATTTAGGATTTTTATATATTCAAACGCTTGATAATCTTGATAATGTCATTAAAGGTCCGTATATTTGGTTGACTTATGGAATATTTATATTTTTCATAATTTTAAATTTATATATATTAATCGTTTATATTCATTTTGATTTTTCTTTTAAAATGATTTTAAAACATAGTTTAGTGTTTATGATTACTTGTCCAATTCATACTTTATTATTGATATTTATGATTTTAATTTCAAGTTGGACAGTAGTTAGGTTTCCATTATATTTCCCTTTTATTCAAGTTTCTCTTTTTTTATTTTTGATTTCTAAAATAATATTTCATGCAATAAATGTCGTTACACAAGTACAAAATAAGAGGTGGATAAATAAATGATTAAAAATAAACCGAAAATAATTTTTGAGAGTGGTAAACATGGTCAAAAAAATAAAACTGAGGATGTATACTGTTATCGTATTCCAGCTTTGTTAACAACAATGTCTGGTACGGTTATAGCAGGTGCAGATCAGAGGTATGATCATCATTTTGATTGGGGAAACATAGATATGGTGATTAAAAGAAGTGAGGATGAAGGGGAAACCTGGAGTGAAATTATTAAAATATGTGATTTATCCACAAATCCTAACAGTATGCATCCAGATTATGGTTCGGCTTTTAATATTGATATGTGCTTGGTACAAGATCCTAAAACACAAAGAATCTTTTCAATATTTGATATGTTTACAGAACAACGTGGTTGCTTTGGTATTTTTGAAGATAACTTTGAAAAAGCCTATCAAGAGATTAACGGAAAAGATTATCTAATTGTTTATGAAAATAATGAAGAGTCAAAAGTTTTTGGGACAATTCGAGAGAATGGAATCATTTATGATAATGAAGGGAACGTAACAGCTTACCGTGTTATAACAGAATCAAAACAAGCACCTTATAATAATTTAGGTAATCTCTATAACTCGGAGGAATTAATAGGTAATGTATATTTTAGAGATCCTATGAATCCTTTAAGAATTGCAAAAAATATGTACGTTTGGCTTTCTTATAGTGATGATGATGGTAAAACTTGGTCTTGCCCTGAAGATATTACGCCACAAATAAAATTACCTTGGATGGTTTTCTACGGTGTCGGACCAGGAAATGGAATAGCACTACATACAGGTGAAAAAAAAGGTAGATTAATCATTCCAATGTATTCAACCAATTCTTTAACAACGCTAGATGGTAGTCAAACTAGTCGAGTTATATATTCTGATGATCATGGTAAAACTTGGAATAGTGGACTTTCAGTAAATGATAATCGATATGTCCCAGAGTTATCAACTACCATCGATTCTAAAACCTTTGATAATAGACTATTACAGAATACGGAAGCGGTAGCTGTGCAATTAAATAATGGACAAGTAAAATTGTTTATGAGAAATTTGACCGGAAATGTTCAAGTGGCTACAAGTTTTGATGGTGGTGAAACATGGCATGAAGAAATAAGCTCTATTAAAGAAATTGTAGATGTTTATGTACAATTATCTGCTATTCATACCATTCAGGATGGAAAAGAATATGTTTTACTTACTAATGCCACTGGTCCGGAGAGAAATAATGGGCACGTTCATATTTTAGAAGTAACAGAAGAAGGAAATCTAAAATGGTTAAATAAAATTTTAATACAAGAAGGTAAATTTGCATATAATTCAATACAGATGTTAAATGATAAAACATTTGGTGTGCTTTATGAACACTCAAGCCAAGAATATAATGAATATTGTTTGTTATTTAATAAATTTAATTGGAGTGAATTAGAAAGATTACTGGATAAACAGACTAAAAATTAATAATTCAAGACGAATTTATTATTATAAAAATAGTATGATTTAAGTTCAAATATGAAGAGTATAATAAACTTTTTATTAATGAAGTTTTATTGAAACTTTAGGTAACGATTAAGACGACAGATATACTAGAAATTGAAATGAATAGAGTTATGGATTATGATAATATTATATATTTAAGCCTTTTCATTTTTTGATCATTAAAGTCAATTAATGATTACTAAGTAATTAAAATAGATTTGTAAAAATTATATTTTTAAACTTTGAAATATTTTGCTTAAACAATAAGTTCGAATGATTGAACAATTTTTCAACCTATAAATAGCAGTGACAGTCATTTTTTTTGAAAGTATATGTCCGTTTTTTTATTTAAATAATTAAGTGTGATTAGAATTTTTAGCTAAGATTAATTGCGATTTAATTTGAAAATTGTGTATGAATACTATAAATAATGGTTAAGATTTATCAAAATTATTGACATAAGTAAAGCAAAGCTGTTTACGTTTACACAATATTAGGTACTTGACTAAACATTATTACAAAAAATTTAACAAATATAATTATTTTAAGGTTGAATTCTTCAGAATACATTAACTTATAATAAATAATATTAGAGGTGTTCATTGTGTATAAGTGTATTATAGTAGAGGACGAAAAAAATATTAGACAAAGACTAGTTTCTCATTTTCCATGGGAGGAATTTCAAGTAGAAATTGTTGGTGAAGCAGAAAATGGCATTGAAGCTATCAAGTTGATTGAAAAATATCATCCACATTTAATTTTTACAGATATAAAAATGCCTGATATGGATGGATTGGAATTAGCTAAGGAAATTCATCTTCGTTTTCCAAATATCACTACTATACTAGTGAGTGCATATAATGAATTTAACTATGCCCAGAAAGCTATAGAATATAATGTAAAAGGCTATTTGCTAAAACCAATATTAAAAAAAGAATTTATACAACTTATGACTAAAATTTATTCACACCTACAAAAAACAGATCCATTATTAGAAAATAAAGATTTAGAAGATAAAACTATTGGTACAAAAAACACAGAGGATACACAGACTAAAGATTTAAATCAATACATTTATTTCGCTAAAAATTATGTTAATGAACATTACACTAAACCAATTTCTTTAAAGCATATTTGTTCTGAACTGTATATTAGTGAATCGTATTTTAGCAGTCTTTTTAGCCAAGAGACAGGAGTTGGCTTTGCTAATTACGTGAATGAAGTTAGAATTGAAAAATCCAAAGAACTTCTTAAGTATTCAAATGATAGTTTAAAAATAATAGCATTAAAAGTAGGGTTTTCAAGTCCATCTTATTTTAATAAGGTCTTTAAATCAATTACGGGAATGAGTCCATTAGAATTTAAAAAAAGTGGGAATAGTGATGAATATATTTAATAAAAATTTAAAAAGTTATTTGACATTATTATCAGTTCTTTTGTGTTTGTTGATTTCAGGAGTAACAATTTATTCATTCCTACAAAATTTCAATGAATATTACAAACAACAGCAACATAATGTAGGATTAGCATATTTACAAAATAATTCATCGCATATACAGAGAAAATTGGATAGAGCCATGACATTACTTAAAACCACATCATCAAGCTCAAGCATCCATGAATCGATAAATTCTTTATCAGAAAAGAACAACTCTGGAATTCAGGATTATTTGGCAAGCAAAAGGATTCTTGAAAATTTGTTATTAGTTCAATCTAAAAATACAATAATTGACGACGTTATCATATTTTCTGATGTTGGACAATTTTCAGCTAGAGGGAATTCTTTTTCCGAAAAATTTAGATATTCAAATTTACCTAATCAAAGAGAAATATCCCATTTAATGACTCCAGAACAATTTATTAATGAATTGAATTTTAGAGGAGTACAAAATTTTAACTTTAAAATAGATAATTATGCAGGACTACAGAATAAACTACTTCTCGCTACAAATATGTTTGATCAAAATAATCAATTTATCGGATTGTTAATCATTACGTTAAACCCAAAAAACTTAGAAGAAACACTTTTGAACAGTGAAAGAGTAAATATTAAAGTTGATAACAAAGAAGTTTTTACCGGAACGAATTATGACAATACAAATCCTGAGTTAATTGTTACTCACCAGGTGTTTCCATATAATGTATTTTTATCTTATAAACATCAAGAGCTATTAGCTTTATTTAGTTTAAAACAGAAAATACTTATTTTCTTAATTATTATCTTAGTTTTTAGTATTACTTATATGATAGTTCTTAGAATATCATTTCGTTTTCTGGAACCACTAGACGCATTAGTTGAATGGATAAAGGCATATATCACCAATGGAAAAGATTTAAACAAATTATATATCAATAATAAATATAGTTTAAGAGAAAGAATTTTTGCTTTTTTAATCATTGCAACTTTGGTTCCTTCACTATTGATTTCACTTACTTTTTATTATCAAGCTAGTTACTACATTTTAGAAGTTGAAAAGCAAAGTGAAATAGAAAGAATAGAAGAAAGAAGTAAACTAATTAATGATGAAATTATACGTTTAAAGAAGACTTTATCTGTTTTAGTAGCAAACCAGTATTCTAATAATTATAGAAGGAATGAGAATTATTTACAAATTCAAGATGATGTTAACAAGTTTGATGAACTTGAAGGAGTGATGATTAGTATCATTGATAATAGTGGGAAATTATTAATGTCCACACGCGATCAGAACAAAATTGAAATAACAATCGATAATTTTCTACAGGAAAAGGAGCGTTCAAGATATTTAATCGGAACCATTAATTATGATAATAAGCGGTTGTTTTCACTAATGCTACCGCTTAAACTATCAAAATACCGAGATGAACATTTAGAATATATGGTATTGTCGGTTGACCAACAGTTTTTTAATAAAGTATCTTTGGTTGATAATATTATTAAGGAATCTCTACTTTTTGGTAGAGAAAAATGGTACATTACAAACGAAAATGAAAGCGAAAGTAAAACATATTACTCAAAATTAACAGAGAGTAATATTCATTATGAAGTGGATTATTCAGATGAAATATTTAAAAAGAACCTATCAAATCTATTTTGGAGAAATTCATATTTATATATCATAATGATTTTATTATTACTAGTTGTGTCTTATCTCATTTCTAATCGACTAATGATACCATTTGAAAAAATTATCAAAGAACAAGCAAAGTTTCCAAACTACAATTTAAAACTGATTAGTAATATTCAAATTGATGAAGTTGAAATTCTAAAAAACAAGTTCATGGAAAGAATACAGGAAATAAATGAACTGTCTGACGCAAAATTGGAAGTAGAGAAAAAAGTAATTGAAACGCAATTTGAAAAAAAAGAAATTCAATTACTTGCAATTCAAAATCAAGTCAATCCTCATTTTTTATATAATACACTTGAAAATTTAATCTATTTAGTTGAATCGGGTGAAAATGAAAAAGCAGTCAATATGATTGTATCGCTATCTAGATTTTTCCAATTTATTACCAATCGTTCGAATTACATTATTACGTTGGAAGAAGAAATAAACTTTTCAAAACATTATATAGAAATAATGAAAGTCAGATTTGATAATTTTGAAGTAAAATGGAATGTAAAAGTTAATAACACTCAATTGCCTATACTAAAAATGTTATTGCAGCCAATTATTGAAAATAGTATTCATCATGGCGTAAAGAACTCAAACCATTTTATAAACATCGAAATAATAATAATTGAATCAGCACAGTATTTATTGATTGAAATTAAAGATAACGCAGATGGAATTGAAAAAGAAAAGTTAAAAAAATTACAAGAAGGATTAAAAAATTCAGAGTATAATCGTTCGGGTATTTATAATGTTAATGACCGTTTGAGCCTTTATTACCAAGACAATTACCATTTAGATATTAAAAGTAACAAAGGCCAAGGAACAGTTGTTACTATAAAAATTAATAACAAAGGAGTATATAATGTTAATCCCTAATTATTTTGAAAATCATGAAATAACTGAGATTAATCAATTGAATGATCGTAATTATTTCATCCCTTTTAGTAGACATGATTCATTTATGGATAATCTTAATAGACGGAAATCTAGTTTTTATACTGATCTTTGTGGCACCTGGAATTTTCAGTATATTGAAAACGTAAGAACACTAGAAATTCCTCTTTGGCTTCAAAAATACCATGACCGTATTACTAGCACAACTAACGTACCGAGTGTTTGGCAATTAGAAGGGTATGACCAAATACAATACACAAATGTTGAATATCCAATTCCTTATAACCCCCCTTACGTACCGTATGATTTACCAGGAGCTATATATCAGAAAGAATTCTTTGTTACTACTGATGATACAAAAGATTATCATCTAAATTTTGAAGGTGTTGATAATGCTTTTTATGTTTGGGTTAATGATGAATTTGTTGGATATAGTACTATCTCTCATAGTAATACAGAATTTGATATTACTAATCTGTTGAATGACGGAAAAAATGATATTTCTGTCCTTGTTTTAAAATGGAGTACTAGTACTTACTTTGAGGATCAAGATAAATTTAGATTTAACGGAATTTTTAGAGACGTTTATTTATTGACTCGTGATAAGAATAGAATCAATAGTTTTATAGTTAAAACGCATCTAAGCAATCAATATCAAAAAGCCAATATTGATGTTGAAATTCAAACGACTGAAACTTTTAGTTCTGGTATTTATCAATTATTGGATGAGAAGAATAAAATTATTGCAGAAGATAACTTTTCTGAAAACTTTAATATTGAACTTTCAAATCCAAAATTATGGACACCGGAGACGCCTTTTTTATATAAATTAGTATTAAAAACAGATAAAGAAGTTATCGTTCAAATGGTTGGGATTAGAGAAGTTAGAATTGATGGAGTAGAATTATTATTGAATGGTACTCCAATAGTTCTTCAAGGAGTAAATCACCATGATACCCATCCAGAAACAGGGCCGGTAGTTTCAATTGAAAATCAAAAAAATGACTTATCTCTGATGAAATTATACAATTTTAATGCAATCCGTACAGCTCATTATCCAAAGTCTCCTGAGTTCTACGAATTGTGTGATAAAATGGGTTTTCTTGTGATGAGTGAAGCAGACATGGAATGTCATGGGGTTGTTGAGCTTGTTGGTCTAGGTGGGTATGATAATTACCCAATGCTTGTAAATGATCCTACCTATACGAATATTTTTGTTCGTCGCATGGAAGCTAGTATGATTCCCTTTATCAATTTCTGTTCGATCTTCATGTGGTCAGGTGGAAATGAATCTAGTTATGGATTAAATTTTGAAAAAGCAGCAAAAAGAGCAAGGGAAATAGATTCGGATAGACCCCTTCATTTTGAAGGATACTGGCATCGCGATCGGAATCGAAAAAATGATTTGTCTTATGTAGATGTTTACTCACGGATGTACGCATCATTAGAAGAAATGGATCAATTATATTTTAACAAAGATAATCCGATTGACCGTCCATTTATGCTTTGCGAATATTGTCATGCAATGGGGAATGGCCCAGGCGATTTGAATGATTATTATGAGTATTTCAAGGATAAAAAGGCCTTTATTGGAGCTTTTGTTTGGGAATGGGCAGATCATGCGGTTAATATTAATCGTCAATCACCAGAAGAAGCGATATATAGGTATGGTGGAGATTTTAATGAATATCCACATTTTGGTAATTTTTGTATGGATGGTCTTGTATATCCAGATCGACGTCCACATACAGCAGTAATTGAATATCAGCAAATTTATCGTCCAATAAGAATTATTGACCATAGTTTAAGTAAAGCACAGGTGACTTTTGAAAATCAACTATTTTTTGTTGATGCCAGTGAGCTATATTTTATGAATATCTCAATTTACGATAAAAAAGGGAATAAAATTGTAGATAATGAAATACCTTTACCATCAATGAAACCCAAACAATTCGTTAATTTTAATTATAAAGAGTTTGTTAATTTATATGATGATGTACAGAGTATTGTATTCTCTTATTTAAGAGTTGAGGATAGAAAAAAAGTCGGATTTGATCAAGTATTTCTTTCAGAAATTGAAAGTGACATTGAACCAGTGATAGTCATCACTAACCAAAACATCAAAATTGAAGAAACTATTTCGTCATTTATCCTTTCACAAGAAGATAAAATGGTAAAAATTAGTAAGAAGAATGGATTGATTAGTGAGGTTATTGTTAACAACAATGAATTACTAGCTTCAGAAAGTTACTGGTCGGTGTGGAGAGCACCAACTGATAATGATCGGAAGATTAAATTGGATTGGCAAGCAGCTAATTATCATGATACCCAAGTAAGAATGGTTGAATATAAATTAGAGAAAAAAGAAAAGGGTATTAGCATTACTTTTTCAGGAACAATGAACTCCGTTTCAAGACAGAACTTTTTAAAATTAGATGTTGAATGGATAATAACTTCTGATTTTGTTTTATCATTAAATGTAAATATTGAAAAAAATCCTTTATTCCCATATTTACCGAGATTTGGTATGGTAATCCCAGTAATAAAATCAATTGATCAATATGAATATCTTGGTTATGGACCTTATGAAAATTATCAAGATAAAAATAATTTAAGTTATTATGCATCTTTCAAGGGGAAAATATCAGATTTATATGAACCTTATGTTACACCGCAAGAAAATGGTGCACATCGAGTAAAAAGTGTTGAGGTATTTAGTGGTCTAAATCGAGAAAGAATTAAAGTATCTTCAAAAAATCTTATATCATTTAATTATTCACAGTATTCTGTACAGCAACTTACAGAAATAATGCATCGAGATTTATTAAAGGTTGAGGACAAAAATTATTTACACCTTGATTATGCCCAAAGTGGATTAGGAAGTAATTCATGTGGTCCCGAATTAATTGAAAAATATCGTTTAAACGAGGATCGTTTTACGTTTGAACTTAACTTTAAATTTTCATAAATACGAAATATATAAATAGTATCTGGTTGGATATGTGAAAAACAAATAATATGTTTGATTTTTAAAAAATGATGAAATTTAGCACTTGGACTTCGGTTCAAGTGTTTTTTAGCATATTATATTTGTGTGAAAGGAAGTGTATAGCCTTTATAGATTATAATTGTTTAGTGTATTTATTTAATTCGATGCTGCGTATAGGTGGGCTTGAGAGCGCGGAATAAACACAATGGACTTAATGCTTTTGTATAATAAGTTTAGAATTACAAAAAAAACCACCCTTTAAAAGGATGGTTGAAAATTCATTATTTTACTAATTTTGCTAAACGTGACTTATCACGAGCTGCTTTATTTTTGTGGATTAAACCTTTAGTAGCTGCGCTATCAATTTCTTTAGCCGCTAATTTGAATAATTCTTCTAAATTACCTTCGCCAGATTCTACAGCTGCACGGAATCTTTTGATTGCTGTACGCATACCTGATACGTGAGCAGTGTTACGAGCAGTTACAGATTTTGTTTGACGGATACGTTTGATTGCTGATGGAGTATTTGCCATGTCTCGGTCACCTCTTTCTTCTCTTATTGGTGTGTAAGCCAAAAATGACTTAGTCAACTTCCTTATTATACATGATAACTATTATACCTTGCAACTATATAATCAAAAAATCTTTAATTTAACTGTATTTTTTTTGTGAAATGAGGCTAATTTACATGAAAAAGTCTCTTCTCACTTTCAATTTGAAGATAATTTATATAGAATCATTCAATTTGCCACACCTTATGAATAAAGGTACAATAGAAGTGAATTGAAAGGATTAGAGGTGCCCAAAATGGATCAATTTAAATTAGTATCTCAATACCAGCCGAGTGGGGATCAACCGACGGCTATTAAACAATTAGTAGAAGGTTTGAATCAAGGCAAACGTGACCAAGTGCTCTTAGGGGCTACTGGTACCGGAAAAACATTTACGATTGCGAATGTGATTAAAGAGGTCAACCGTCCTACTTTAGTGTTGGCTCACAATAAAACGTTAGCTGGTCAATTATATTCTGAATTGTTAGAATTTTTTCCTGAAAACTCAGTGGAATATTTTGTTTCTTATTATGACTATTATCAACCAGAGGCCTATGTCCCTGCTTCCGATACTTATATCGAGAAAGAGTCGAGCGTCAATGATGAAATTGACCGTTTACGTCACTCAGCTTCTTCAGCATTATTAGAAGGTCGTGACGTGATTGTGGTCGCCTCTGTTTCTTGTATTTACGGATTAGTCGATCCTAAAAACTATCGTGAACATGTATTATCGATTCGTCAAGGTCAAGAAATCAGTCGCAATGCCATCTTAAATCGTCTAGTCGAAATGCAGTTTGTCCGAAATGATATTGATTTTCAGCGGGGAACCTTTCGTGTGCGTGGCGATGTACTGGAAATTTTTATGGCTTCACGTGAATCAGAAGTTATCCGAGTGGAATTTTTTGGCGATGAAATTGATCGTATTCGTGAAGTGGATGTTTTAACCGGTGAAATTCGTCGAGACTTAGAACACTATCCCATCTATCCGGCAACTCACTTTGTGGCCAATGAAGATCAAGTAACGCGTGCAGTCGAAAGCATTCGTCAGGAATTAGAAGAGCGTTTAGAAGAATTACGCAGTGAGCATAAATTATTAGAAGCGCAACGTTTAGAACAACGAACGAACTATGATATCGAAATGTTATTAGAAATGGGTTATTGTAGTGGGATTGAGAATTATTCACGTCATATGGACGGTCGTGCGCCAGGTCAAGCACCGTTTACTTTATTAGACTTTTTCCCAGATGATTATTTAGTAGTAGTTGATGAGTCTCACATTACGATGTCGCAGTTAAGAGGGATGTATAATGGAGACCGTGCGCGTAAACAACAATTAGTCGATTACGGTTTCCGTCTGCCGAGTGCGATAGATAACCGCCCATTACGTTTAGAAGAATTTGAAGAACGGGTCAATCAAATCATCTATGTTTCAGCCACTCCAGGTCCTTATGAATTAGAACATACAAATGGCGAATATGCTGAGCAAATTATTCGTCCAACTGGCTTACTGGATCCATTAGTGGAAGTCCGTCCGATTAAAGGTCAAATCGATGATTTAGTGGGCGAAATTAATAAAAGAGTTGAGAGAAATGAACGAGTGTTTATTACGACATTAACGAAAAAAATGTCCGAAGACTTAACCGATTATTTAAAAGAACTCGATATCAAAGTCAAGTATTTACATAGTGATATTGTTACCTTGGAACGTACAGAAATTATTCGTGATTTACGATTAGGTGTCTTTGATGTTTTAGTAGGGATTAACTTACTACGTGAAGGCTTAGACGTTCCGGAAGTATCTCTCGTGGCGATTTTAGATGCAGATAAAGAAGGATTCCTGCGTAGTGAACGTTCGCTAGTGCAAACGATTGGTCGAGCGGCTCGTAATGAGAATGGTCAAGTAATAATGTATGCGGATGTGATCACTCAATCAATGAAAAATGCGATTGATGAAACCAACCGTCGTCGTGGGATTCAAATGGCATATAATGAAGAACACGGTATTGTGCCAAAAACGATTAAGAAAGAAGTACGTGACTTAATCCGTATTACGCATGATGTCCAAGGCGAAGAACGAGAAGAAAACTTATTGGTACAGTTTAAAAATCTTTCAAAAATGCAACGAGAAGAAGAGTTGGAGCGCCTAACAATGGAAATGAAAGAACATGCCAAAAATATGAATTTCGAAGCGGCAGCCGAGTTGCGTGATATTATTATGGAATTAAAAGCCGCTTATGGGCATAAGTTAAATAAATAAAAAAACGTTGAACGAACAAAAATGACATTTAGTTGTACATCCAAGTGCATTTATTTTAAATCGTGCGTGTAGCCATAGCAATATGATGCGGATGGCATAAGATAGTTGTGTAGTATCTGAATTGATAAGTGGTGGCGCTCATAATTGTATTCTGATTATAGTTAAGAGTACATATATCGACGACGATAGGCTAAGAGCGGTATATTGGCTGAATTTACGATAATCGTTGGAGAGACAAAAGTTAGAGTTAAAAACAGCATCTTTTTGAATGAATAGTATCTTGCCAAATAGCCAGTATATTAAGGGAATAAGATTTACGTTATGAATGTTAGCTAAATTTGATGAAAATGTGAATTTAAAAAGACCTTTTATTAAGTAGTTAGACTTTACAATGAAATTTATTGAATAAGCTATTTTCCTGTGATATTATAGGCACATAGTTAGAAAGATAGGAATTTAATGATGATTTCTATCGATAAGTGATCAAGTTTATGGAGGTCCTAAAAATGAAAAAATTAAGTAAATATTTATTAATCTCAGCGTTGACCTTAGGATTGGTTAATCCTGTCTTCGCACAAGAAGATACGACCATCGACGAAGAGGTTCCAACCGAAGAAGTGAGTGATACGACGGTTGAGGAAACCGTTGCGGAAACTGTATCAGATGGTTTAGATGAAACCGAAGATGTAACAGATGAAATGACTGAAGCTACGGCTCAGTATGTGATTGTAAATAGTTCAACACGCAAGTTTGTCTTTGATAATGAAGAAGTAGCACCTCAACCTTGGGAACAAGTGAAGGATGCTGCAGCCGCAACTGAAGCGGAAGATGGCTTAAAAGATATGAATATCGAATGGGGACGTTTAAATACGGACTTATATAGTGGTGATGAAGTACTATACGAAGCGGGGACACCTGTTTTCCGTGTCGTGAACCATGATACGAAAAACACGAGTGATTTTGCTATTTTCGGTACGATTACTTATCCAGGTGCTGAAACTTATGGGCATGTAGCTGCACAATATGTTCACTCTGAAGGCTTTACCTATGTGGAAGATGCTGGCACTGAATCAGTAGATGTCTTCACTCAAGCAGAAGCTTTTAAATCAGCGATTTTAGAAAATGCTACGGAACGTTTAAATCCGGCTTTAGAGAATGAGTTACCAGCATTAGCTGAGCAACCTTTATTTACCGAAAATGCTGAAGGTGTTTACGAATTAACTCCGAAAGCAGACGAAGAGACAACTACCGAAGCAGAACAAACAACTGCTGAAGAGACTGAAGACGCAACAGCCGAAGGTGACGAAACGTCAGAAACAACTGAAGGCACAACAGCTGAAGGTGATGAAACAACAGAGGAATCTGAAGATACAACAGTTGAAGGCGATGAAACGTCAGAAACAACCGAAGGCACAACAGCTGAAGGTGAAACAAGTTCTGAAACGTCTGACGAAAGCGAAACAACAACCGCTGAAGAAAAAACATATAAAGTTGCCGAAGGCGATACTTTAAATAAAATTGCTAAAGAATATGGTGTAACAGTAGAAGCGTTAAAAGCAGCCAATAATTTGACTGATGATAATATTTTTGTTGGTCAAACACTTAAGCTTCCAGCAAAAGATGGAAATGAAGGCACTACTACTGCAGAAGAAACACCAACTCAAACTGAAACAACTACTTTAGCAGTCTCACAAGAAACTTCTGTAATCACCACTACAACGAAGGATGGCAAATCTTTACCACAAACAGGTGAAAGAGACGCTACAATTGTAATCGTGGGGGCTTTAGTTTTAGCGGGATTAGGTGTCGCTTTAATTACCTTTAATAAGAAAAAAGATAATAAATAATCATTAAGTCTCTCTTTCAACAATCAAAAGGTCGATACTTTTGGTTGTTTTTTTGCAGTACATCGTGCTGGATGTACAAAAAATCCCTAGTTCTTTATTAAAGAATACTAGGGA
>NZ_BCQX01000019.1 GCF_001552295.1 Globicatella sanguinis NBRC 15551
TCGGTGGAATACAGAAGCATATTCAACCTTTCTAAGTTATACATCACGTTTTTAACAATAGTGATATCAATATCAAGGACGATTTGACCTAGTTTTGAGTAGTAAAACCGTCCACCAGATACTAAGTTGTTAACGTGAAATGAATTCGTCTGTGGTGCAGTAATGGAAGGCTGAACGGAATTAATCACACAATATCTCGTGAATTCAAAACCGTCAAAATATCCTTTAAGAATATTCATTAATAATTACCTCCCATTCTGTTTAGTGTCACTTCTCTGATTTGTTGTTGTTTAGTCAACGGGTCGTTTAATTCCCTTGATACTTTAGCACGGTCTAAGTATGAGTTAGTATCTTTAGCCACTAACTTAGACACACCGCTTACGATATTTTCCAATGTCTCATACATAAAATTCTTTTCTTGTGTATCATCACGCAATTGAATTTGACTAGATAGTAGATGTTGTTGGTCAAGTTGCGCTTGTGCTACTGTTAACCGATTTAAGTCGTCTTGAACAGAATCATCAATACCCACAGTCGCTAGAATTGAACCGGAATATTCTTTTGAAAATGTGTCATTTAACGTGTCTTGAATCATGTCAGATACGCTTAGTACCGTCCGTTTGACTGGTTTAAAGCCGTCTTTTAAACTGGTATTTAAACCACCCATGATAGCTTTACCAGCCGGAATTAATAATTTCCGGTCATAGTCAAGTGGTCCCTTATTATCCTTAATCCATTGTCCAATTCCACCGATAAATCTTTTACCATCTTCCCAAGTCTGTTTTAATCCATCAATAAAACCATTAATGATTGCTTTTCCGGCTTCTTTTAGATCAATGCTTTTAAATTCCTCGATAATTTCAGAACCCATTTTGCCAATAGAAGTTAAAATATCTTTTACCATTGACTCTAATCCATCAATTAAAGACGAGATGATATCAGCACCTGCTTGAACGATATCTGGCCATAACTCAACAAATTTATTAATTATTTTAGTGATGATTTCGGCTGCTGATTCGTCAATTTCAGGTAATTTCTCTGTGATCCCACTAATCAAATTAGTAAGGATTTCCTTACCGTTTTCTACCAATTTAGGAAATTCTGTTACTAAGAATGAGATAAATTTAGCGATTGCATCAATTGCACTTTGCCCAATGGCTGGCAAGTTATTGGCAATTCCAGTCACTAAGTTTAATAATAGGTCTGCTCCTGCTTGTAATATAGTAGGCAAATTTTGAAAAATAAACTGTGCAAACCCAATCACAACATCAGTCGCTATTGAAAGTAAACCAGGAATCGCTTGTAAAATACCATTGGCGATATTGGTTAAAATTTCCACACCTTTATTTAAAAACTCAGGTAGGTTAGCTGTGATGCTATCCAAAACACCTTGAAAGATTTCAATAAAATTCGATAGCATGGCTGGTGCTTGAGATAGTGAACCGTCTGTTAGGTTCTTTAAAATATCTTGACCTACTGTCTTTAATCGTGGAAGTATCACTTTTATTGCGGTACTCACCACATCAGGTATACTTTTGACGATATTGCCAATCATAGGTAAGAAGTTATCCAGTAAAAACGTCAATGTCGTTTCTGTTAATGCTTCTAAAGCCGGACCGACGTCTTCACCAAGTGCTAAATCTCCTAAGAAGTTCAAAGCCGCTGCTTTCATGGAGTCAAAAGACCCACTAAAGGTTTCACTTGCTTCTTTAGCAGTCGTACCGGTCACACCCATTTCATTTTGGATAACATGAATCGCATCATACACATCAGATAATGAATCGATATTATATTCGATACCAGAGATTTTAGTTGCATCTTCTAGCAAGCGTTCCATCTCTTTCTTAGTCCCGCCGTAGCCAAGTTTCAGGTTGTCCAGCATGGTATAATTCTGCTTAGCAAAACCCTGATACGCATTCTGAATATCTTGAATATTAGTACCAAACTTGTTGGCATTATCTGACATATCCCGAATGGCCATATCAGATTGTTTCGCAGCCTTTTGCGTATCTCCACCTAAAGATTGAAGTAGCGATGCACTGAAACCAGTGACGGTTTCCATGTAGGTATTAGCATCCATTCCGGCTGTCTTATAAGCTTCTTTAGCGTTCTTAACCACCGTATCGGCAGAATCTTTAAATAGTGTTTCAACACCACCTAATGACTGTTCAAGTTTCGCTCCTTGTTGGATTGAATCGCTAATCACTTTCCCAATCCCTGCAGCAGTAATGACACCACCGAGCACTTTGACTAAGTTTCCGCCTAACATACCACCTAATGATAGTCCTGCAGATTTTGCTTCTCCACCGAGTAAGTTTTCCATTTTACCTTGAATACCTTCAGCAGACGGTATCAGTTGTACATACGCTTTTGCAATTTCAGTAGCCATCTAGTCACCTCCTTGCCTTTTTATTTTCTCTATAATTCTTTGTCGTTCTCTTTCAAATTCCTCACCAGTTTCAAACCCAACGATTTCCGATTCTTCTTCGCCGTTAATCAATAAGTTGTAAATTGATTTAGGACGGTTGAGACCTTTTGGACCATCTTCCGTTTGTGCCCACCATAACAATGCGTTGACATCCACTAAATGCGCTAATAGCATAGTTTCAAACGGTAACTTTAAACCTGATGCTATTAGCTTAATTCTGGAATTGTTTGGTAAACCATACGCAAAAACAGCTACTATTTTAGGCGGTAGCTGTCGATAGTCGTATATTTGATAGTATTCTGCTAAGTCGCAAATTAAAGCATCTTCGTCAAGTTTAATCATTCTGGCAAGGGCTACTATTTTTTTGATTCACTTAAAGAATCGAAAATAGCTTTAACTTCAGCTAACATCTTATAAACGTTAACAGTACCGTCATCTTCTCGAATATGGTCTTTTAGTGCTTTCACTTGTTCGGTACCAAGTAATTTATTTAATAGTTTTGGTGTCACCAAAGGATTTTCGTCCACTTCAGCAATCATCTCGATTAACTCATAATCTTCTACTATGTTGTCTTTGACTTCAAATTTAAACCCGGTTTCTGTTTTGCCCTTAGCCATTTAATTATTCCCCTTTCGCAATATACTCGTAGTGAGTGTTCCCCTTGTTATCTGTTAAAGCTTGAACAGTCACACCATACCCAACGTTTTCGTTGTCTTTATAAGTAATAGGGTCAACAGCAGTAATTTTAGCTATAGGCAACACCGTGCGTTTTAGGTGGCCACCTTTAAGAATCATATCAATTACAATGACATGCTCTGGTTTATCAGATGAATTGACATTGATGGTGATACCAGTTTCTAATGTACCTGAAACGTTATTTTCACCGTAGATTTCTTTTAACACCTCGATATTTAACCCTTCAATCAATTTATATTTAAAACTATCAGATGATTCTGTCTGAACGCTATTAACGACATCACCACCCCACGCTTTAATGTTTTCTGATGTGATAGAGTTCTCGTTTGTTAATCCGTCGTCGGAAACATATCCTAATGATTTAAATGCCGGATCTAATGATTCAACTGCATCTAATGGTAATTTAGAACCTAGTTTGGCTGTATAGATTGCTCCGCCTTTCTTGGGTTTAGCAGCCGTTACTAATAATGAATTTGACATTAATTAATTCCTCCTTAATATTAATAATGATAAATGTTAAATACTGCTTGATAGCGTGGACGTTTGAGACTTAAGTCAGGAAAATGATAATCGGAGTTTAATCTCACTCCCGATACTTCAGCTAATGTGTCTAAATCGTCCATCACTTCTTTGACTTTCTCGTTTAAAACAGCAGTTTCATATGTGGTCGGTGCATAGCTTTGAATAGCAAATACCGACGATTTTAAACGATTTTCTTGACTGCCACCTGTCTTTTCAATAATCACAAAAGACTTTGGCATATTGTCTTGCAATTCAAAAAAAGACGGCACATTAAGATGTCCGTCTAAGTATTGTTTAATCACGACTTCTATCATTCATGCACCGCCTTTAATAGTGTATTATTCTTTGAATTATCTAATAATGCTTTAAAACTTTCTGCCGTAACAGAAGCGTTCGCTCTTCCCTTACCAACATAAATATCCGAAACGTAACCATCACCGCAATGGTTACGGATATTATCAGCTTCGGATTTTAAGTATGCTTGAATTTCTTCAGACTTTAAAAGTTCTCGCATTCCTTTATGATTCATTTTGACTTTGACCAAATCGCTCCACCATCACTTTCTTATTCCATTCCAAAGGTATCATATCTTCCATACCTTCAACGGGTATGCCGAAAGTCTGCCAACGTTGACCAAAGAATCTCACTTCTTTGTTTTCCCAATCATGCGTATCGCCTTTGGGTATTCCTAAAGTATAGACAGCCCGACGTCCTTCTAAATTCAAATGAGTGATGATTTCATTCGTTACATGTGAAATTGGTGCGATAATCACATTATCCACTTCGATTTCTGCATCTTCATACAATGTTTTCCCGAACGGGTCAGTACCACTCACTACCTTATCAATCAAAATAATTTTCTGGCCACGGATTCGTGTCATAGAATTCAAGCCCCCTTATGGATTGTTTTCTAAGGCCTAGACGCTTCAATTCATCATTCTTGATGAATAGCCCACCGCCAGGCGAAAGGAACGTTCCTGACCAAGAATAGCCTAATGCCGACTGTGATTCTTGAACCATTGGTTCTTTATCGGTGGGAGTCATGAGTGTTCTGGCCACAATGTCCACTGTTACTGATTTTAAGACAGTTGAGTAACTAGGACTGTCTAATGCACGTTGATCTAAATCAATTCCGACTTTATCAGCTTCAATCCTTAATAGGTCTGATACGACTGGTAGAAGTGCTTCGGCTCTCGTCTGTTCGTCAAGTGACATAGGTCTCCATAGAGCAGTGAGTTCATCTAGCGTTGCAAAATCTGCCATACGCTCACCACCTATCCGTTAAAGGCTTCCGCAATTAATTCGATAATCTGTGCTTTAGTTGCTTTTGACGGTAACGTAATTTCATTATCTTTCGCATATTCTTTTAACTCTTCAACAGTCATAGCTGTTAAATCAAAAGTTTCTGCTTCTGGTTCTTCTTCGAGTGGTTCTTCAACGACTGGCTCAACTTCTTCAACTGGTGCTTTAGGTTCCTCAAAAGGAACCCAGTCACCACCTTTCACAGGGACGACAACATCAATTATCGCCCCGTTCTTAGTGTTTATAAATTTCAATCTATTCACCTGCTTCCGTGATACGAGCGAAGTATTCAGGTGCTAAGATTCCCCATCCTAAGTATACTTCAGCACGGATGTAAACTTGGTTGTAGCCTTTTAAGTCTAAACCAGAGTTATCTGGATCACCATATTTAATGATTTCTAATGGAATTTGTTTAGCATAACCCCATTTGAACGCATTTTCAAAGTCACCAATATAAGCGTGTGTAGTGTCTTTAGCCATATCCGATACAGTACGGTTAACTTGGATTGGTAATCCGTTGATGGACGTAGGAGCATTCCCCCATGCTAAATCTGGGAACAATGCAGTTCCATCTGCTTTAACTTGTTTTGCTAAAGCAGAGCGGAATGCTGGAGCCATTGCCATACCTGTAATTTCTCCGCCGGTTCCTTGTGTTAAAGCGATAGCCGACTCTACTGCTCCGTTAGCATTTTCCACACCTTTAGGCGCTTCGGTTACTTGCGTTACTAAGTTATCAAAGTGGTTAGTACCTACAACTGTTGATGCTTGACCTGTACGTGGGTTGACACCGTGGAATGCTGCTAAGTCTAAACCACGCGCTACTTTCTTAGCGAATCCGTCATTAAATTGTTTTAAGATATTTAATTGTTCTTCTTCGGAAGCGTATAAGAACTCATCCGATACACGCGCACCATACTCAAATTTGATTGGCACGATTTTACGTGGCGCTAATGAAATACCACCTTCAGATTTCTTGCCTGATTCAGCTACAATATCAATTTCCTTATCCATATTGAAAGTAAATTCTTTCAATCCATTGAATGGAATTGCAACTTGTTTTGATAGAACTGCTAATGATGATTTTCCTTGTACTTTTGAAATTAAATCTTTAACTAATACCGGATCAAATAATGTTCCTCGTTCTAATACCATATTTTATAATCTCCTTTTTCTATTTATTCTTCTGAATTAATTGTCCCTAACAAACCACGATAAGCATTATCGATTGAATCGCTTGGAACTGGGTCTGTTGTTCTTAACGGCGCAGGTTCTGGTCTACCAATAAAACCTGCTAACTTCTCGGCATCTGCTTTCAGACTAGCTTCATCTTCACCGGTTAAGCGGTCTGCTAAATCTAGTGGGATGTTGTTTTGAAGTGCGATTGTACGTTTCAAATCTTTAGTCTGTAATGTTTTGAATTGTGTCTCTAATTCAGTTTTAGAAGCTTCCAATTCTGAATATTTATTGGCATTGTTAGTCTTTTCTTCATTCAATGCTGCAATGGTCGTTTCTAACTCTTGGGTTCGTTCCTTTAAAGTTTTCAACTCATCCATTGTTTCTTTGCCTACTTTAATAGACTTACCATGTTCTGCCATAATCTTATCGATTGATTCATCTTCTAATCCTAAATTTTTCAAAAATTCTCTGTTCATTGTAAACGCTCCTTCTCGTTTTGATGTCGCAGTCCGACTGCGTGAAGTTTCTTATTTGACGCATAAGTACGATAGTTTAATGTCGTTGCGGACAAAATAAATAGCCCTATTGCTAGGACTAAATTTTATCTATTGTATAAAGTTCGACTTTATCAAAAGTGAATTCCTTACCTCTGATATTGCCATTGATCATGCTGTCATCTAACAATACGCGATAGGAAGTTTCTGTTATATTTTTTACGACTCCGGTCAAAACTTTATTATCAACAAATATCATCTTAACTCTGTCGTCAACTTTAACCATTTAACCACTCCTAATAAGATACTCTTTGTTTGCGTTTTGGTTTCATCTCAACGCATGCCCAATAGGCCAATATCATGCTATCCATTAACGCTATATCATAATCATCAAACTGTGATTTATAACCAAAACCACCGTTGCTACCAATAGGTCTTTTCTCGCAATTTGAAATAACTTCGGTTAATGACGGTTGATTCTTATGTTTGATTGTTTGCGCATTCAAACCACGTTCGAACGTCGCATTGGCTTTAATCACTTCGCCAACAGTCGGAAGTATCGGGTCCGGTTTAATTCTTGCTGACTTCATTTCAGATTCCAGTACTCCTTGACCACCAGCACCATCAATAATCACTTTCTCAACTTGCGCACGATTTAAGAAATCTAAAATCCAACCGTTCCCATTCCGAATAGATTGACAGTCAATTGCTTCAATGAATATATCATCATCTTCTGTTTTAACTGCTATTGACATAGCCACGTTAACACTGTCCTTACCGTATTTAATACCAACGTATAATTTTGATGTTAATTTAGGTAAAGATTCAACGCTTAATGCTTCCCAGTCTGCTTTCGAGATAGCAGAACGACGATTGTATGATGGCCAATACCCTAAACGTTGGATATTATGGTCAAGTTCATCTTCACCCAATTCCGCTTCGATTTTACGTTCATTTAAGTGATATCCCATTGATGGATTGGTCTCGTACCAGGCATCAACATCCCGTATATCTTTGAGTTCCGACACAGACCATTCTGCCCAAGCAGAATATTTAAGACCACCGTTTAAAACCGTTTCTCGGTAGTTCGTAAAGACCGTACCGCTTGAAACGGGTGTCGGTGGAGTTCCATACATAATCGTCTGTGGATTGTCTGCATCCGTTACTGTATATTTAAGTGCAGATTCTTGGTCAATCGTGTATTCTTGCGCTTCGTCAATGACCAATAGGTCAAAACCTTCCCCTAAACCACCGGTAGATGTACGTGTTCTAAATTGAACAATGCCACCGGTATGGTAAAGTTCTAAACGCTCTTGGCCTTTTGCTTTAATAGAATTAAAATCAGTCCCTTCAACATAACCCATCTTTTCAAGATATTTCTTCATCTTTTCATAAGACGAATGAGAAGTTGAAATTCTGTGAGCAGTATGCAGAATACGTTGACCATTTTCTAGGCCCCATAATTCCCGAATGTACACATCTTCTGTTTTACCGTTTCGACGGGCGATTGAGTAACCAAACTTCTGATGTGTCCACAATCCGTCTGATTCTATCGCCATCATTGGCTCTAAAAGATTAATTTGCCACTCGTACGCTTTAAGGCCAGTTTTTGAATAAATATCAACCGCTTCTTGCGCTAAAGTCTTGTCGTAATCTAAATAATAACTGACAGTTGGAGTCTGTCGTCCAAATCTAACGATAGTATCACCTTCTTTAAATCCATGTTAACCCTATCGGATTGGGAGATATTGGGATCACCTCCATGTTTTGTCCCACACGTTTTGCGTTTTGCCATCTCCTGGGTCATAATCCGTTTCGCAACGACAGTTTTTGTGTCGTCGATACACATCCAGATTACTAACTGGATAATCATAAACTCCAACAATTCTACTGCACCATTCGCAGCATCCTCTATTAGCAGTCCGTCTAATTTTAGGATTTAAACCTGACTTGTAATGGAAATCGGCATTAGCTTTGAGTGTGTCATCAACAATCGACTGACTAAAATTCACAATTGGGTCACCTAAAATCCATTTGATGTTATCAAATACTTCTTCATCTGCTAGTCGTTGAATCAATCCGTCAATCCTATCTTGGTTTAAAGTAGGATATTGACCAGCGATTGATATACCTGCTCGATTATTTAATAATTCTTGAATCTGTACAGTGTTTTCTGCCACTAAATTAAAGTTCTCAACCATCATCGGGTCAATGACTTTTTGAGCGATATTGTAATACATACGGCCATGTGGCAACATGTCACTTGATAAGTTTTCTTGAAATACTTCGGCCAAAATTTGACCAATATCGACTGAATACTGATGTGCTTCGTGATAAGTGGCCGTACCGAACCTAATCTTGTCTTTAACTGTCAATAGAGTCTGGCGGGACGATAACTTCTTCTGGAATTCGTCTTGTAGTTTCTTTAGTAGTTCCTCCGATATGTCCATTCGTTTCACCTTTCAATCCAGTTAGTTCTCTTAAATTCTTAGCACCAAAGTAACCAGGATACGCTTGGTTAATCTTAATGATACCGTCACCAATTGCGCTAATGGTTGCTGCATCCGGTTCAAATACTGGTTCCCATTTATCAACCGTCTCATAAATTTGAGAACGGTTATAAGCGACATTATCTCTCACACAAGCTGCGATATATCCGACATTTAAGAATCCTGTGCCAAAGTAAGATTGCGCTTTTCTGGCCATTACTCGTAACGTTTCATGGCTCGCTTTAATAGCTTCGGCAGATGACGGATTGTCCGTCACGAACCCTAAATCATCTAAAGTCAATCCTGTTTCACCTGCAAAAAGTGCCGCTGCCATTCTCAACTGTTCGATAAACGGACTCATTGAGTTGACATTAAATTGGCCTAACTTTGGTGAGTCTCCATTTTCGTCTTTTGTAAATTCAATCATGGTTGAAACGGTAGCTTTCCACCCATCAATCTTTTCAGAATCTTGGCTTGTTCCGACAACATACTTTTGAGGAAACGAATAAAATTCTGCAGTTACGTCCGACCGTTCCAAAGTGCGTTTAGCATAATTTTGGTAATACATTCCGGATCGTGTAATTCGTGACCGTCCAAACGGTCTGACTGCATCCGGCTTGTAAATAATAGGAACTAATAACGGAGCAGGTGATTTTGATTTATATACGCTTGGTTTTTCAATACCTTTTCGGTATACATATGTGACACCAGGTAGAAAATAAGCTTCAACCGTAGGATTATCTGATTGATCTTTTTCTAAAATTGCATATCCTTCTTTTAGTAATCCAGTAATTGGATCAATAACACCAGTCGCATCATACGCATCAATGACTTGCAAGCGCGGAAACCCCTCGCTGTCCTTACTGATGTAGACAAAACAGCATGAAGCAATCAGTGCCGACTTAATGGCTGAATCAAAAAACACATCCGCGTTATTTAATTTGAAAATATCATTGAATTTGTAGTTGTCGTTTTCAAATTCTCTAAACACCAACCTATCTGCTAGTGCATCTACTGCTTTAGTAGTCCACCCCATAGTAGATTTAAACATTCGTTGAATTTGCGCCGGCATGGTAAATGACCGATTGTAAACATGATACTTAGAGTCATAATACTTATATCTAGTCTCAACTCGTGGTCTATGGTGGTTTAACTTACGCTTTAAATAGTCCATTCCTTGTGGCAATGTGCAACACTCCTTTCAAAATTTTATGTGTCGTCAAACTTTGTGATATCCCGCGCGAAAAAATGTACAGTGCGGCATGAAGGTCAGAGCGCACATGGGGAGGGGGTGGTATGCCCCCATCTATTTAGACGGCCTGTAAGCCACCCAATCAGTAGATAATGGTAGAACCCTATTACCTAAAACTTTATTTGATTTAACCGCATTTTCTTCATGTTTAAACAGCTTATCTGATTTCTGTCTATTGCAGTGCCAATGTGCCAGTTGCAAGTTCCTAAGGTCAGAGGGGTGGCCCCCTTTTGAAATTGGTATAATGTGATCAATGACAGGACTTAAAGGATTGGGAGCCTTTAAACTAAAATCAACCTCGTGTCCACAGATTCCACAAGTGTTCTCTGTCTGCATGATGCGCTTCTTGTTCTTATTGTAGGCACTGCGGTGCGTGCCTACCTTATCGGTACGTACAATAGCCATAGGGGGTCTCCTTTCTACCATAGGGGTGGGGTTAAAATAAAAAGCACTCCAATTAAGGAATGCTCACAGTTATGCAATCGGCACTTTCGATAGTGCCACCGATACGGTGTATCAATATACGATTGCTGTATATACCACTCTTTCGAGTGCCTAGTCGGATGCCTCCATTCGCATATGGACTAGGATTTTAGGAAGGAAGTATATTATATGAATCTCACGCGTACCTGAATTGGTACACTAATACTGTATCACATACACATCAAGCTTTCGATACTATTAAGGTACTATCTTAAATTGCACCTTTTCCACACAACTAAGGTGTATCTGCTCTATACTCTGTGATATCGTCTTGATAATACTGAATGAACTTCAACGACTGCCTAACGATTGCGTGTCTATGCTTTATATGACTTTCAGAATATCCCAGACTTCTGGCCACCGCTTCTAAAGTCATTCCTTCAACATATTTAAGTTTTACTATCTTCTGATCCAATTCATCAAGTCGATTGATTATCTGCATCAACTCATCCATTTGCTTCTTCCTGATGCTCAAATCTTCTTCAAGCTTAGCGATAACACCTTCCAACTTACTCGCTAATGACTCGTTAGTTAATTTAACATCCATCAAGTCTCCTTCAACCCATCGAGTAAGCTCTAACTTAGACTTAGATAGTTTCCATTCAAGTAATGCTATCTCATGTTCTAGCTGCTTGTATTCTTTCAACCACTCAAATTTAATGATAACCACCACCTTAATGTTTGTGTTCCCTTGGCTTGTCATCCAATAATGGATATGAACTTTTGTTTGTAGGTAAAGTGATAACAGCTACGATAACTGATACTGCAATGATTATTAACCAAGCCATCTACTCCACCTCTATTCTGAGGATGTCATCTACATCAATTTCTATTTCTTCGTAAAGGCAATACTCCACCGTTATACTCTCTTTTGTATTGCTTTTGTTGTAACCAATGATAGTTCCTTGCTTGATAACCAACTCGTCCGTCTCGATTAGGACAGTGTCTCCCTCTCTTAACTCTACATAGTTATCATCTAGTGATATTCCAACTAATTCAGTTAATAAATAAGCCATCTACTCCACCTCTTTTATGAAAACACCGTCCACCAACTTACCTTTACGGTCTTTAATCTCGTCGTACGCTTGATGCACGCACTCATTAAAATCAATGTCCATTGTTTCGCATAATGACACTAAAGTTACGACTATATCACCAACTGAATCTTTGATTAACTCTGCATTGGCTCTAGCTAAAGCGGCTGCCAACTCTCCTACTTCTTCCACGACTTTTAAATACTGATCTCGTGGATGTGCTGTGTGGATGTTACGATTTCTTACCCATATTCTTATTGATTTTATAATATCCATGTTGTTACCTCCTAAAATGGCAAATTATCTTCACTGATATCTACATGCGTTCCAAAGTCGTTAAACGGACTATCTTGCTGTACTGGTGTTTGCTCTTGCTTTTGCCCACCACCACTAATTAAAGTAAAGTTCTCAACGATTACCTCTGTTACATATACCTTTTGGCCTTGTTGGTTGTCGTAATTTCTCGTGTTTATTCGCCCAGCGACAGCAACCATTTGTCCTTTATGCACGTATCTGGCTAGTGTGTCGGCACTATCGCCCCAAATTTGACACATAATGAAGTCCGCTTCGTACTCACCTTGTTGATTCTTAAATCGGCGATTGACTGCTAAAGTAAAGTTTCCTACCGACTTGCCATTTGGTGTCTTTCTCAGATCAATATCCTTAGTCAATCTGCCCACTAAATTAACACTATTAATAATAATCACTCCTTAATAATATAATCTTTTTATTTTTAATCGTTTTATGTAATTGAACACTGTGCCTTTTGCAACATCATAATGTTCTGCGATTTCATCATAATTCCATCCTGCATTTAACATCTCAACCAATTCATCTCGCTTTATTAAATCCCATTTTCTTATATACAATCCAGTATTGATCGCGTGGTTAACATTTTCTTTCTGAGTACACCATTCTAAATTCGTATAATGGTTATTCAATGGATTTCCATCAATATGATTAATTAATGGTTTATTTTCAGGGTTAGGAATAAAAGCTTCAGCAACCAGACGGTGTACCATCACATCATCCTTATCCTTGTTTTTCCTTAACGATATTTTCATTCTAGAATATTTGCCATTTTTATTTGGTTTTTGTTTCCAACCATTAATAATCTTTGTTTTTTTAATGTACTTATGACCATTCCAACTAATTAAACTTTTGACTCTTCCGTAACTACTGATTTGATAAAGACCCTCATAACCTTTGATGTCTTTCCAAACTTCAGTCATTATTCTGCCCCCTCTATTAACCACTCGATATTCATCTTGGCTTTCTCTAAATCTTCTTTACCGTTCTTCTCGTACGCTCTTAGTAGATACTCCACAGCGCTACACCATCTATGGGCCACAATACCCGCTTTGTCTTTCACGAATTCTTCTAACACTTGTTTAACTTCCAATCCATTAGTACCAACATAGTGACTTGGTTTAACGACTGCATTATTTTCTTTATTCAAATTCTTCTCCACCCATTCTTCCACTGTTTTAACTTCTACTGCCGGAACTTCTTTAACTACTGGTCTCGCTTTGGTTACAGGTTTGGTTTTTGGCTCTTTGTTAGCTTGGTGCCCTTTGCTGATTCTCATTCCAAAACATTGCTTACAATGCTTTCGTCTTTTATTTCCTTTAAGCTTTGGAAATTCTTCAATCGGCTTTGGTTTACCACAATCTTCGCAATATTGAATTTCATCAATTTTATACGTCTTAATATCAGAATCTTTAACAGCTTCCAACACTTCAATATCTTCGCGCTTAAAGCTCTCTTTATGGTCATTCAATTGAACCACCACCGTATGTAAATTAACTGCTGTTATCTTGCCTTTCTGCCCCTTAGCTTTGACAATATAACCCGGATATAATTCTCTACTCATAGAGCAATCCCTTCAGTCTATCTGGTCTAAATCCGTGGAAAGGTATTTCCCCCTCGATTACAATGACCGGTAGGCTGTTAAAACATAACTCGTCTTTAACGTATGCTAAAGCTGTATCATCTAGATCCGCACGAATTTCGGTATACTCTAAGCCTTCATCTTCTAGCCACTGTTTGGTAAATTTACACTGCATACAGTTATCTTTTGAATAAACAGTTACTTTCTTCATCTTCTACAACTCCTCGATTCTTATTTCCACTCTAGGTTCTTCTGCGTATAATTTTCTAGCAATCAATTCCACTATTTGATTGTCATCATGGTAAAGCATGCCATTTGATGCGTCTAAAACCGACTTAACATAGTTATCAATGTCCGGCTTAGTTGTTGGTAGTAATTCACCACTGATAGCCTTAATCCGTTTAACTTTGCTAAACGACTTAGGTATTCTACGATAGACAGTTAGCTCAACTTTAAGCGGTCCATCTATTGGCTTTAGTTTTGCTTTCTGAATCGTCACTTTTACATAGCGTTCATACACTTTTGTTTTTTCAGGAGTATATGTACCGTACCGCCCTAATCTAGGACGGCCTTTTGGTACACACTCTCCCGGGATTGTTAGGTTAAGCATCACTTCCCTCCTTAAACCCATCCATCAAGCTTCTAAATTCTGATAATAAATCTTCACCATTATCTGTTGCTGGTTGTTTAGTCTGTTCAGCTTCTTCCGTTTCCTTAGCCCAGTAAGGTTTTATTTCATCTTTCTTTTGCTTACGACCGTAAGGAACTTCATTCTTTTGATATGCCTTTTGCTCTGCTGCTACATCATCTAATGTTTTAATACCTTTTGTTAGCCAATTTTGCATGATGCCTTTAGCATAGTTGTATGACTTTTGATTTTCCTGTGCGATCTGCATTGCTTTAATTGCTAACTCTGGTGATAGATCACTACACCATTGCATTAGGTCTGACTGGATATAATTTGATAACACACCAAAATTATCTTGGTAAAAGTGTAAAACTGACTGCAACTGCGGCTCATCTACTACGTTAGTAGTAGTCTTACTTCTTACATCTATCTTCTTACTTCTATCTTCTAACTTCTTACTTCTTACTTCTGTAGCGTTAGCTAACGTCGACCTAACGTTAGGTTTTTCTACTAGTTCTTTAAGCTGCTCTATGTCATTAGGCATCTCTTTTTCTGTATAACCTAACTCGCGTAATTTTTGACGGTAATAGTATCTTTGTTGGCGTTCTCTGTTTTGCACTTTCATCTGATTCATCTTGTCGGTACTTTGGTGTTTTTCCCAATTGGTAATGTCAATCATTCCGTCTGGTGAAATTTCAATCATGCTGAATTGATGCAAAACTTTAAGACCAGACCTAACGACATTGATTGGTATGTTTAATATCGTTGATAACATCTCGTCACTGTACGCTAGGTTCTGTCCGAAATAAACCATTCCGCCATCGTTAATCTTGCCAGCTAAACATAATAAGTGAATCCAGAATAGAACGATACTATCGCCCTCTGGCATGGTTCTGATAAGCTTAATCTTCTCATCATCAAACATGTTTACCGATAATTTTATCCATTGTATTTCTGCCATACTCACCACCCTTTCAAAGCTTATGGAGGATTCCCCCTAAGCTAAGATAGTTAAGTTAACGAATTTTTTTAGCGCTTCTGTTAGGTACTTATGTACACGATTTTTAGCTTCTAACTTCCATCTTCCGCCATCTGCTTCAAACAGTGCCATTTGCGCATTGGTGTTAATACGGAACACGAATTCACTCTCAACTTGTTCAACCTCTGCAAAGGTGCGATAAGGCGCCAATGTAACTGGGTTAGGTGCTTTGCCTTTAGTCTTACTTGCTACACCATTCTTAATCACGGTCACTTGTGATGCACCATCATCTTCAATATCTGCGCCATTTTCGATACTAATTTTTGAAATGTAATCTAGTAATAGCTCTCTGTCTGCTCTATTTACAAACTGTGATTGCAGCATGATATTAAATTTCTCTGATGACATGAACTCATCAAATCGAATTCTAGGAAGTTCCGCTTTTACCACAAGTAGTTTGCTTCTAATCTCTCTATCATCACGTTGTGTATACACCGTTACCAAATCAGCATCTTCCACTACAATGATGGCTTGCTTTTTCTGAATACCATCTAAGTTATTTTTGTAGTATTCAACCAAGCTTCCTAATGTGCTAAGTTCTAAAGGTTTAGGATAATCTCGTTGTGGGATTAATTGTGTCATATCGTTTCTTTTGAAGTCATACCATTCATTACCGTGCTGGTCTTTGATAATCTTTTCTGATTGGTTATTAAGTTCTACTGCGTACTCTAAAGCATCTTTGATATTTTCTGTCATAATTAAATTCCTCCTGATTTGCGTTTGTTAAAGTCTACGATGGTTTCGTTTTCGATTTCGTCTACTACTTCGCCTGCATCTGTTTTTAAAACATTATCTTCTGGATCAAAAAACATTTGACCTCTCACACCACTTACTAATTCATTCATTGCCACCATACCTGTATTGATATCACGACCAATTAACATGGTTGTTTCTGTCTTAACTTGTGGCTCTAGCTTACTTTTAATTAATACCTTAGTTGCTAAGGCATCGCGCTTTTCATTTGGTTTAAAATCAATCTCAATGATTAATTTTCGTGACTTATCTGCTTCTGTGTTCAAATCCAAAATGTTGTTAGCAATCTTACTAAGTTCATTCTGAATACGACCTGCAACTTCGCCTTCCGCTAATGTCTGTAAATCAAAATTTAAATTTGCCATTTATACATTCCTCCTATTCTAGTTTTGACTTTATTTTTGTTGGAAATAACTCACCTTGTTCGCCGATGATTTCGCCAGTGTTTTCATCAATTTCAATGTGGTTAATAGCTTCAGCTGGATCAAACTCTGGTTCAACAAGTTCAGGTTCAGACGGTGTCACATCTTTAAAGATTCCATTGCCCTGTTCATCAAAATCATCAAACACTTTCTCATCACTCACGACTGCTTTTTGGTATTCGATAGACAAAATACCCCATTTGTTTAACATATTTCGTAATACTGTTTTTTCTGCCATGCTATCGTAATCACTAGCCCACACGTTAGTTAGTTGTTTCTTGTCTTTCGCTTTGTTATTTCTGATACGGTGTGCTTCTACTTGGTCCTTGGTCCAGTAAACAGTCTTTTTAAAACCGTTTAACAACTCAAAATACCCAAAATACCCTACCACTTGTTCACTTGTCTTAGCATCAAAATCAATATCTAATTCTTCTGTCAACGGATTCCATGATTTTAATTGCCCTTCGTATACCGTCCCGACATTTAAATGCTTGTACTGTCCACTACGTTGCGCCAATTGCACATAACCTTTATACCCTAAGATAAATTGTGCTTTCTTAACCCATTTTCCTGTCGCTTTGTCCTTCTCGTTAAATGGTACTAAGTAAGCAAAACCGAATTGTTTTTCTAGTGGTAAATCTAATTGTGCTGCTTGCATAGCCCCAGCGATAATTGACATAGGTTGACTGTCTGCTAAATACGCATCATTATTAACTAATGTGATTAATGAACTGGTAAACTGTGCCGATTTATCTTTAAGGATTTGCTTAAATTTGTTTTGGATCATTGGGTTTTCCAATAAACCTTTTACTAAATTAGGTGCTGTTGCCACACTGTTATTTTTCTTTTCTGCTAATGCGTTTTTAATTGAATCTGTTGTTGCCATTATTTATTCTCCTTTACTGTGAATCGCTTGTAAGTTGTTTCTTTGCTGTATTGCTTGTACACATCAGGCATTTCTTTCTTCAATGTTTTTGAATCGATTGAAGTACGTTTCGCTTCCTTCCATGTCACTTTAAACTCATCAGATAATAATTCATCTGCTTCATTCTCGTACATATAATTCTTTAACTTGTTTTCGATTTCTGTTTGATATTGCGTAAGCTCCTTGATTTGAGCTTTTACATTGCCTAATTCGACAAGTTTTTCTTTTTGTGATGAAAGTATCGACAAACTGTTTAAAGGCTCGTAATCGACTAAATTTAAAGCTTCTTTTGTTGCTGATGAACCGTCATTTTCAGGCGCTACATTCTTCAGAACATTTTCATTCCAAAATTTAATCGCCTCTTTGGTATACATGTCAATTAATTCTTGATCTCGTTCAATCTTTTTAAATTTAAAATCATGGTTTCCAATCACAACTGCGATATATGCATAGTCATAATCAAGCACATTTAAGTAGTGTTGCACTTGCATTATGTAGCTTGCTGGTATTTCATCTTCATACCATTGACTTGAACTAAAAGCACTAGTTGTCTTGCACTCTAGTAACGCTTTTTCGCCAATTATTTTTCTGTCGATATTAGCTAGTAAAAAACTGTAATCTTTATGGTAGTGGGTTTTATTATCTTTTTGGACTTTTAAACCACTTTCTTGTTCAAACAATCTAGCAACTAAATCTTCTAATTCATTTCCAACTTGAATTGCTATCTTATCTGATATATCAGGTGCTTCAATCCGTCCTGTTTTTTCAAGCCATAATTGGTAAGGTGACTTGTATTGGTTAAGCCCTAGCATGGTACCAATATCACTACCACCTAAGCCTTGTTTTCTAAGCTCTAGCCATTCCTGTTCATCTTTTGCGATGTCGTATGTTTGTTGTTTAATGTTTTCCATAATGGTATAATCTCCTTATGAAGTAATTTTCATGGTTATTTCTTTAAGTCGTGCTGCAACACGGCTTTTTATTACGTCAAATTTTGAATATCTATACACTCTGACAATATCCGTCAAGTGTTCCTCATCACCTGTCTTGACATAATTATCAATCGATTTGCGTATACTATCTCTTTGCCATCTCTTCATCACAATTCACCAATCCGCTATCAATCAACCTTTTGTCAATCATTTGACACATCTGCTCTCGTCTTTCACGTTCTTCATTAAACCCACCCATACGGATAAGGCCGATAAATAGATACGTAAACACTAAACCAGCTATCAATACTAACCCTAAAATTTCTTTAGGTTCTTTAAACTCTTTCAATTTATTTCCCCCAATCAACTCTTCCGAAGTTGTCTATTAACCACTTGTTAAATGCTGTTTTATTCACTCTCCAAGGAACTCTCTTCTGAGATGGATAGTAAATAATGTTTGGTTCCAATTCATCACGAAATGGATAAAGTAATTTGTTTTTCAAAGTATCAAGCGTCTTGATATTAAGTCTTTCTTTTAGCCAATCAATATCACCTATGGAGCCGTCTTCCATTTGCTGTTCAAGCTCTTGTATCTTTAACTCATACTCTTTTCTGATTACTTCCTTTTCTAGTTCAAGGATTTCTGCAATGCTCAATTAGATCACCTCCTATTCCATTTCTACTGTCGGTACATAACCGTGGTTAGTTAATAAATTATGCAAGAATAATCGTCCCTTTTGTGTCCATTTCGTGTGTAGGCGAGAACCTTCACCACCGTTATATTCCACCGTTTGACTTTGCGTATATCCCAATGGTGCATATTTTTGATACAGCAACCATGTTCCACCTTGTTTGTATTGGACACCCCAATCATTTAATAGTTGGTTTAACTTCGTGCCACTCAATCCATAGTCTTTTGCAATTTGAGAAATCGATACAAGTGACTTGCTTTGCAAAATAACATCATAGTAGCTGGCTTTAGGTTGAAGCTCTAATACACGTTGTTCTGCTACTAAACGTTGTTCACGCTCCGCCTTAAGCTTTTGAAGTGCATCAATTAAGAAGTCCGGATTGTCTAGCAATTTATCAGTCGCATATACACCATGTTTTCTGATTGTTGGTAGAACTTCACTTGTCACCCAGCGTTTGAACTGCTTAGCGTTAGGTAGTTTGCTAGATAAAATCAAGGAATATAATCCAGATTCATTAATAACGGTTGTTTCTTGAATTCCTCCGTTAGTAGGGACGGGATGTTTCATCCCATCCTCTTCATCAACATGTCTGGCTATTGCTTTTCTAGGTTCGGAATAACCCAACATCTGTGCTACATCTTTTCCGACAAAAAAAGGCTCGTTATCAATTAATAAGGTTCTTACTTCGCCAAATTCAATGTTTTTGAAAATTTGTAATTCCATTTGTTTCATCCTTTCTAAAAATGTTATTAACTTTTGTTTGCGTTTTCGTGCTATAATATTCCTCAATGAGAGGAGGTGAAAATTATGCTATACAACAAAAAGAAAATGAGTGAATTGATTATGGATCTATTAGAAAATAATATTCTGCATAGAGAAAATTTGACTATTTTAATGACAGAATTAGCTAATCAAGACTTTTATAAACAAATGAATGAAGATCAGCAGAAAAATTTTATTTCTTTCCAAGATGCCTTAATCAAATTTATTGCATTTAATTCAGTAGTTACCACTTTAGATTTATTTGAGAAACTACCTAACAAGGATTTAAAAGTTGATAATTAATCCATTTTAAATCTTGCTCTGTCTAATTTTTGAGAAACTTGCATAAGTGCTTCAACTGCTTTTTCAGTTGAAATCTTTAAATCATCAAGGCTAACATCTTTCTTTTTATTTTCTAATCGCGCTACCACCACTCCGACTACCAATCCTGTGGTGACTAGTGCGACTGTTTTTATGTGTTTTTTCATTTTTTAAAATTCCTTTCGTGATATAATTACCTCTGTGGAAGGAGGTGAAAATGTATGTCTAATCAGATAAATGTTGATTTAAGTAAAATTGATGTACCTGCAATCGTTGAAATAGCTCACAAAGAAGTAATGGAATTAAATATCTTTGAGAATATATCGGCGACTGGCAAAGATGGTAATGAAGTTTACAATAATCTGACTGATGCGATATCGCACAAGTATATGCAAGAGTTTAGTTCAGCATTATTTAGAAACTTGATTAAACATAGTCATGTAGATTAATCTTTAAGTTTTTATGATCAAAGTTAGAATAGACTAGCTTTCCATCTTTGAAAGTGACTTTAAGCTTATCTTTCTTATTCAGCACTACTTTCGTTGCTACCCCAATAGCGATGATGGTTAGTGCTGTGTATTTTATGTATTTTTTCATAATTCTCACCCCCTAAATATTTTGATATGCGTAAATTTCCTTGCCGTACTTCTCTTCCATATCCAACCAACCATTCCACACATCATCATGCAGGACAGTTCCGTTTGAATTAATAATGATATGCGCTGCATCACTACCAAATTCTTCATGCTCTAGTTCGTAGCATGGTTCGCCACGAAAGATGTATTCGTCTACTACGTACCAAGTTCCAATATGGCCTTTTACTTTGATTTCTTCTTGTTTCATTGTGTGCCTCCTGTTGTATCGTTTACGATACTTTTTAATTAAAAAAAATAGTCTCTGTTTCTTCTGGTGATAAATGTAAAATGTCTATCAAACCTTGAATTTCTTTTCTATCAAATTCACTTTGACCATTTAGTTTTCGATACCATGTCACTTTAGACATGCTAATGCCCTGTTCTGACAACTTATCGATAACTGTATCTGTTTTAATTCCTAAAGATACAATTTTACCTTTTAGTAAATTAACTTGCATTTCTCCACCTCCTTTGTATCGTTTACGATACCTATATTAACACCTAGAAAAATAAAATGCAACACTTTTTTTATAAAAAATATATTTTACGATATTATTTCATTAAAATAGTTTATTTAATGTATCATTTATGATACTATTTATATATAACAATGGAGGTGTATCGAAATGGTGGATATTAAATCACTTCGGGAAAGAAAGAATCTAACTCAAGAAGAAGTTGCTGATCGTGTTGGTGTAACAAAAGCGACCGTTAGCAAATGGGAAAAAGGCGATATTGAAAATATGAAACGAGATAAAATCGCTAAGCTATCAAATGTTCTTGGCATATCGCCGTTAGAATTGTTAGGTATGGATGTGCCTGCTAATGCTATTCCAGTGGGAAACGTTGTCCGCATTCCTGTAATAGGATATATAGCGTGTGGAGAACCTATACTTACTGATGAAAATATTAGTGAGTACAGAGAAGTTTTTGATAACGACCTACCAAAAGGCGAATTATTCTTCTTACAGGCCAAAGGCGACAGTATGGAACCCAAGATACCAGATGGGAGTTATGTGATGCTTAGACATCAACCTGATGTGGAAAACGGTGAGATAGCTGCCGTATTGGTGAACGGTGATACTGAAGCAACTTTGAAACGAGTGCGTAAGTTAGATGAAACTATCTTACTTGAATCCTTAAATGAGAAATATGCACCTTATATTGTTAACGAAAATAATCCAGCTCGTATTATCGGCAAGGCTGTTAAAGTTGAATTTGATTTATGATAGGAGGTGAAATGATGAAGAAAATTTTATGGCTATTATTTTCAGCATTATTTGCTAGTGTAGCTGTTGCATTCATTGGTGATATGTTTACGTTTAAAGAACCTTTGATTGATTTATTAAAAGTACTCCTATCATTAGGATTTGCTTATTTCGGTTTTATAAAAGCTACTAATAAATCTATTCAAACTCCTTTCTTGAAGAAACAAATGAAACCAATGAAATTCCAATTGGCTTCGTTCGAATATTACCAATCATCTTTAAAAGCCATGCACGAAGAATTTGGGAACATTCAAAATGCTGAAGTATTTGAAGATGTATCGCTTAGGCCAGAACCGACTAATAAACATGATAAAGATGCAATTGCTGTATATTACAAAGATAGTAAAATTGGTTACGTTCCAGCATCACTAACACATGAAGTTAGAAAAGTTATAAATGGAAAATGTATTTTGCGGGTCTATAATTACAACGACTATACTAGAGCAGAATTATTAATAAAATAAAAAAATCCCACTCCCCTGTCGCCAAACAAACGGAGTGAGATCAACCAACAAACAACCCATATATAGGGCTATTTGCTATGCCCTATTTTACCAAAAATAGGAGGTTTTAACAATGGCTGTGAAAAAAGATAAAGCCACAGGCAAGTGGTATGTAAGAGTATCATATAAAGATGCCGAAGGTAAATATAAGACAAAAAACAAATACGGTTTTACGACCAAAAAAGAAGCACAGATTGTAGAAGCGAAATACGAAATGATGAAACAAGAAGGTATTGATTTAGATGCCGAAAAAGATATGACTATCTTTGCGAACTACTTTGAAGATTGGTGTAATACATTCCGAATCGGTAAATTCTCAACTGGAACCGATAAGAAGTATCAACATGAAATTAAATTGGTAAAAGAGTTTTTTTGTAATACGAGATTAAAAGATTTAACACGTACCAAATACCAACAATATATCAATGAACGTGGGAAAGACCGCAGCAAGAATACCGTTGAGAAAACTCACGGATATTTAAAGAAGTGCTTATCCTATGCCCTAGCCGACGGTTTAATCACACAAGACCCGACATTTGGAGTGGAGCTAGCATACGATATTGAAGAGCAAGACCGAGTGAAATATTTAGACCTTGAAGGCTTTAATAAGCTTTATCGTCATTTATTATTTAAAGACACCATGAACGACTTAATGTTATTTATCGCCCTATCTACTGGCTTACGAATTGGCGAAGTATACGGCCTAGCGTATGATGATATTAAAGAAGATAGCTTAACCGTCAACCGTGGCTATGATTATCAGATTGATTTTGACTTTACAAGTGGAAAGACTAAATCGGCAAAGAGAACGATTGTCATTCCAAAGGAATTGTATGTAAAGGTGCAAAAGTACAGACTTCAAAATAGCATGATTAATAATAAATATCTTTTCTTAGATCCACTAAATAAACCAAGGATAACCCACAATGGTTTAAGCAAGCATCTTCAAAAGACACTCAAACAATTAAAATTGCCTAGGGTTACAATCCACGTTCTAAGACATACGCACGCATCAGTTTTGTTTTATAATAAAATAAACATTGGTTATATCAGCAAGCGACTAGGTCACTCCAATATATCCGAAACTCTGAACACTTACACTCATATTATATCGGAGTTAGAACAGACAGCGAATGAAGAAATTCAAAGCATTTTTGAAGTCGCAAAATAGTCGCAAAATGTTTTGATTTTATATAGTTTTAAATAGACAAATAAAAAGGCTAAAGCATTGATATAACAACACTCTAGCCTTTATTAGCTTTAAATAGCTTTATAAAT
>NZ_BCQX01000020.1 GCF_001552295.1 Globicatella sanguinis NBRC 15551
GATAGTTTTGCATGGTGGCGAAGGGGTGATGAATGATAAAATGATGTTTCTATTAGGTTTAGCTTCAATGAAAAAAATGACGCCGTTAATCGTGATCAACCTAAGCGTTAGTAACACGATTGTATGGTGTTGAATCTAAACGATAGGATTACATCGGTAAAAGGATGAACCTAAACGTTAGCATCAAAACGATAAATGGATGAAGCTAAGCGTTAGTATCACGACGATAAATGGATGAACCTAAACGTTAGTATCACGACGGTAAAAGGATAAACCTAAACGTTAGTATCACGACGGTATTAATGCTCTATGTTTAAAATTATTGTTACGACGTTAGAATCGAATCTGATAAATTTAATGTTATGAACCATCATCATAAATTTGTTACGAAAAAACTAATGTCTTGGCTGATGAATTTAACTATACGCATCATCATAAAAATGTAAGAAATAAAAATCCCACTAGTTTTGAGTGACTAGCGGGAAAATACCATTCAAGTTATTACGCTTCAGGTGCAACCTCTGCATCATGAACGATTTCTTCTTCAACTTCTTCCTCAACAGTAGTGGTCGGTTGAGTTGGCGTTGCTTCTTTAACCGTTGCGATAGCGGATAAATTAAATGTTAAATAAACACCTTCACAATCAATCACGACCGTTTGAGTAGCGCGATTAATTTCTTCTAAAATACCGTGTAAGCCACCAATTGTTACCACATGGTGTCCCGGTTGCATGTTTTCTAACATTGTTTTACGTTCTTGTGCTTGCTTCTTTTGTGGGCGAATCATTAAAAACCACATTACCCCCATCATCAAAGCAAAAGGTAAAAACGTTGCTATAAGTTCCATTCAAGTCATCCTCTCATAATTTAAATCACCTAATAATTATAACAAAATAATCATTAGAATGCACGAGCGTTTTCTTTATTATAACCATATCGCTCAAAGAAGTCTTCTTTAAACTCTAATAAAGAATCGTTCATAATATTTTCACGAACTTGTTTCATTAAATTCAATAAGAAATGAACATTATGGATAGAAGCTAGTCTTAAACCAAACATTTCATCGGCTTTGAATAGATGGCGTAAGTAAGCACGAGAGTAATTACGACAAGTATAACAATTACAATGCTCATCCAATGGACGAAAATCTCTGGCATATTTAGCATTTTTCACTACTAAACGTCCAGTACTTGTCATCGTTGTTCCATTACGAGCAATACGAGTGGCTAATACACAGTCAAACATATCAACACCGCGGATAGCACCATCAATTAACGCATCTGGTGATCCAACCCCCATTAAATAACGTGGTTTGTCTTTAGGCATAACGGGTGTTAAATATTCTAACACTTCATTCATTTCTTCTTTAGACTCACCCACGGATAAGCCACCAATTGAATATCCAGGGAAATCTAAGCTAATCATATCACGGGCATGTTGCAATCTTAAACCTTTATAACCTGCTCCTTGTAAAATACCAAATAACGCTTGGTCATGTGGTCGTTGATGAGCTTTTAAGCCACGCTCTGCCCAGCGAGTCGTGCGGTTAATTGATTTTTCCACATAATCATGTGTTTCATAAAATGGTGGACATTCATCAAAACTCATGATCATATCAGCACCTAAATTATTTTCAATATGAATCGCTTTTTCAGGCGTTAAAAACAATTTTGAGCCATTTAAATGATTTCTAAAATGAACGCCTTCTTCTTCAATACGACGGATATCACTCAATGAAAATACTTGGAATCCACCGGAGTCAGTTAAAATTCCTTGATCCCAGTTCATAAATTTATGTAAGCCGCCTGCTTCCGCTACTAAGTCATCGCCCGGTCGTAACCATAGATGATAGGTATTACTCAATACGACTTGGGCTCCCATCTCTTTTAATTCTTCAGGTGATAATCCTTTGACGGTTGCTAAAGTCCCAACGGGCATATACATTGGAGTATCAAAGGTACCATGTGGCGTATGTAATTTACCTAGTCTCGCGCCGGTATGTTTTTCTTCTTTAATTAATTCATAACGAATTACTGGTTCACTCAATTAGTTCGCCTCTTTCTTTTTGATTTGCTTTTCTATTGTATCAATGAATAGTCGTTTCGACAATTAATTTTTTAGTTTATTTGGATTCGGCAACCTGTGCACTCTCCATATTTGGTTTGATTTACATTTTTTCCACAATACTCAAACATTTATTCATAAGTGGTAATTAGGGGCGTGCTTTCTACAAAATCATCTTCAATGTTACGGAATAATCAAAACATTTATTGCGAGATGCAAAAATAGACTAAGTCAATTCAACTTCCCATATGATAGGAAATAATTTACCTGTCACATAAAACCGATTCCCTTCAATATGAGCAATGCCATTTAATACACGATCAGGATTAGCATCGGTAACATGAAGTTCCTCCACTAAATCGGTTAAGTCCCATACTTGTTCTACTTGACCATCTTCTAGATTTATTTTCACTATTTTATTGGTTTTCCATACATTCGCATAAATAGCCTCATTAGCATACTCCAACTCATTAATGCGTTCAATCATCTGATTGTTTTCAGTGACGGTTAAGGTGTCGAGTGCCACTAAGGTTTCAGGGTCTCGTTTGGTCAATTGGGCACTACCATCAGAAGTCCAAATCACATCAGCTTTGTCATCATAAGCCATTCCCCATCCATCCCCATCAAAAGTAATTTCCTCTAATAAAGTTAGATCATCTAATGAGCGTTTAAAAGCTTTTTCTTCTCGCCACGTAAATTGCCATAAATAGTCCGAAGTAGCGGTTAACCCTTCCCCAAAATAATCATCATCTAATTGATCTTGTACTTGAAAATCGCCAGTTTCTAAGTCAATCCAACCAATTTCCGATCCGCCATATAATCCTGTTCCTAATACTAAGCGATTCTCTATCACTTCCAAACCTTGGGTAAAGACGGGTTCATTGATGGGATATTGGTCAATTACTAATACTGAATCAGCTGCTTGCACTTTAACCGGCATAACAAGTATCCATAATAAAAATAAGCTTTTATATCGGTCTTTCACATTCATCACTCCTCGTGAGTTCATATTTAATTGTAGCTTATTTCTGAAAAAATTGGTAGAATTAAAGTTAGTGTAATATAGAAAGAAAGTAGGTTATCAAATGACCTTTTATCAATTTGCTGTTCATATGATTAAATTTATTTTCCACTTATTTAATGGAAAACCGCAAGTAAGTGGCTTAGAAAATCTTCCTGAGGATCAACCGCTTATTATCGCTAGTACGCATCGTTCAATGACAGACCCCTTCTTATTAGCAGATGTGGTCTATCCTAAAGAGGTTGCCTTTATGGCCAAAGATTCTTTATTTAAGCAAAAATGGTTAGCGAATTTATTAGCTAAGGGTAATGTTTTTCCAGTTAATCGTGAGAAACCATCCACTACAACCATTAAACATGCTGTCAATGTCTTAACAAAAGAAAATTTAAATTTAGGAATTTTCCCATCAGGTTCCCGTCATACCACCAAAATTAAAAGTGGAACGGCCTTTATCCAAAAACTAAGTAAAGCCACCATTGTACCGGTAGCCATCCAACCACCTATTGGTTTTTGGCAATTTATTACCCGTAAACGAGCTAAAATTGCCTTTGGACAACCGATTCCCTTTGATTCAACCCAAAAATATGACAAGGAAATGTTAGCCAAAGTCGATGCTCAAATCGCTGAACAATTCGCCTTATTAGATAAGCAACTAGACCCTGAGTATGTCTATGTACCTAAACCTAAAAAGTAACATATAGGATATACTTTAGGTTCTATACTGACTGTGTACGGTTATTAAGGCACAAAATCATATAGCTTATATAAAAAAAAGCCATCTCACTTTTTTCGCACTAACTTCGAAAAGAATGAGGTGGCTTTAATATTAATTTAAAGTTAAACGATTATTAAATTCTTTATCTTTCTCTCGGTCATTTAAACGTGCTGCACGACGTCTTTCATACCCTTCGCACACCAATTTTTCTTCATCAGTTTGCGGAATAACCGCTACGATACCTTCAGGATGTTCAGGCTTTTGGGTTGCTACAAAGGTTAAAAAAGCTGTTGCGGCTAAATAAGTTTTGCCTTTTTGTGGGTGTTCTCCCGTTACTTTACAAAACACTTCAACAGAGCGATTAGAAACTCCTGAAACAAAAGTATCAATCGTTACCGCATCCCCTTCCGGTAATGGTGCAATAAAATTTAATTGGTCCATTGACGCTGTTACCCCCACTAAACGGGTATGCTTAGCAAAAGCTAGGTAGGCGACACTATCAATCATTTCCATTAAACGTCCACCATATAATGTACCATGACCATTGGTATCACTTGGTAAGATATAATGAGTCGTCACTGTTCTTGAATCTTGACAATATTTTTCGTTTTTATCCATGTCCTACTCCTTTAAAATGGCATCCCTAAAGCAATTTTAGCATAACGCGACATGCGTTCAGGTCCCCAGGCCGGATACCACACAAATTCAATCATTACATCGCTAATACCATCGACTTTTAAGACAGCATTGCGTACATCCGTTACAATCACATCAGCTAAAGGACAGCCCATCGTCGTTAATGTCATATCAATCGCGCAAACGCCTTCATTGTTGACTTCAACATTGTATATTAATCCCAAATTTACTAAATCGATTCCTAATTCTGGGTCAATGACCGTTTCAAGAGCGGCCATCACTGCTGCTTGTGTTTCTTCATTCATCTCAACACCTCATTCTATTATACAAGATATATATTACTAGAATTATGGATTTTTGCAAGTTATTAAAATTCTGTTATAATAGAAAAGAAATTATTCAAAGGAGAGAAAGCATGAAACAACATTTAATTGCGATAGACCTGGATGGGACTACCTTAAATAACCAATCAAAATTAACACCTAAAACCATTCAAGCACTCCGTGCTGTTAGTGACCTTGGCCATCTCGTTTGTATTGTAACGGGGCGTCCTTACCGTAATAGTAGTGATATTTATCGGGAAATCGGGATCGAAGCACCGATGGTAAACTTCAATGGGGCGCTATGTCATTTCCCAGGCCGTGATCATTATATTCCGAGCTATCATTTAACTTTAGATAAAGAAATTGCTTTTGATTTATTTGCGAATCAAGATCGACTTAATATTGATTTATTGTGTGCTGAAGGCAAAGATCGCCTCTTTACTAGCTCAATGAATTTACCTGATAGTCCTTTCTATCCTTTTGATTTAGCCTTAGTCGACCGTTTAAATCGTGAATCTTTAACTTATAATCCAACGGCCATTACCGTCTTCTCACCTGAAGAAAAAACGGCTGACATTCGTGTCAAAATTGAAGAACATTATGGCGACCAAGTATCTGTTCGAACTTGGGGTGGTATCTTACCTTGTTTAGAAATTGTCCGTAAATCGATTAACAAAGCTGTCGGTGTCAAAGCTATCGCTGATTTTCATCGAATACCCGTTGATAATATTTTAGCTTTTGGGGACGAAAATAATGACTTAGAAATGTTAGAGTATGCTGGTTTAGGCGTAGCCATGAAAAATGCAACCGAAGAAATTAAAGCTGCAGCTAATGACATTACCCGCCTAACCAATGATGAAGATGGTTTAGCTGATTACCTTATCCGCTATTTTGATTTAACGATTTAAAGTGTAGATGCGTGATAGCGTCATGCAACCCTATTAATTTAGCGTTTAAATTGTAGATGTGTGATAGCGTCATACAGACATATTAATTTAGTATTTAAACTGTAGATGTGTGATAGCGTCATACAGACCTATTAATTTAGCATTTAAACTGTAGATGCGTAATAGCGTTTTACAGCTCTATTAATTTAGCGTTTATTATAATAATTAAACTCAAAGACATAAATAATCATAGGCTGATTAAGCACTCATCAAATATAAAAGAATAAGGGAGTGGGCAAGAAGTAGAAAATTAGATTATTTTCGCTTCGTCTACCCATCCTCGCACAATGGAGTGGCATCAAACGAGTCTCTAAAAAACAGTTTGATGCCACTCCATCTTTATGTTTATAAATAAAGAATACTATATTGATTGAATTTATGCCCAGTCTCTTAGTTTGATAAAGTTTCGATGTTATCCAATGACATCATAGGATACTGATACAGACTTTAAGGGCCAAAGCTAACCAAGTGACCATCACGGCATTATGCTATTGGTTGTCACATTTTTGAACTCATAAAAATACTTAAAGTCAGTCATAACTGCGCCTGTTGCACCGTCAATATCGATATAACGAACCCCACGGAAATCCCCTGTTTTTTCATCTCGTCCACAAAACATACCATAGACTAAACGAATTCCTTCCCACATCATTTCAGCATTATTTAAATGGTTATGTCCACAATAAACCGAGTCAATTTGTTCTGAAAAAAAGAACTCTGAAAATAGTCCAGTATTAATACGACTAAACGAGATACATTGATTCGGTTCTCTTAATTCTCCCGCTAAAATATTAACTCGCGCTTGATCATATTCTGGTAGCGGTGAATGCATAAATACTAAATTATACTTCATATCAGCATAACGCTGGGATACCTTTCTAAACCATTCTACTTGCCTAGGCAATATCCAGTCATTGGTACGATCTAGTCCAGGTGCTGTTCGACCAGAATCCATCACATAAAGAACGTTGGATAAACCCTTATCTCCTTTAATCATCACGGCATATTGTGACAAACCTTCAATCCATTCTTCATGTTCCCTTTTAACTTTATTTACGACAATCTCATTAAATATTTTTTCAATATCCACTCTGTCAAGACATCGTTCAGAATCATGATGGCCGTAGGTGATTGCTTTAGGCGCATGAAATTGGTTCAGAAAAGCAAAAAAGTTTCTGAAAATTAATTCTTCTTGCTCATTTTGATAAGTATTCACATAATCACCGGTTAACATAATTAAATCTGGTTTTAAAATTTCTAACGCTTGCTTGATATCTGTTAAAATTATTTGATCATTTTCGTCGAATGGATAATGATTTAAATGAATATCCGTAATTTGCACAATCCGAAATTGATTTGTTGGATTCATCATCAAATACATTACCTCACCCTTTCCCTAGTTTTATAATCTAAATATTAGCAAAGTAATGTAAACATTTTCTTAATTAACTGTATGGAAATTGTATGGAAATTGTAAATATTTGAGTAAACATTGAATGACAATTATTAAAAGATTTAAGGAGTGGGCAAGAAGTAGAAAATTAAATAATTTTCGCTTCGTCGGCCTACTCAACTACTGCACTTTTAAACATCGAGCAATGACTTGACTGGATTTTTCAAGCCTGTTCTCAACTGCTTTAAGATGCCGTTTGAAGCCACTCAACCACTGCGCTTTTAATTAAAGAACAATAATCTTAACTAAATTTATCAAGTTTATGTCCGCTTCGTCAGTTACAAAACTAACTTTTGATTGCTTTCCGCTACAAAGCGTGCTAAAATATAGTTAGTTATCAAACTTACACAAAGGAGTGATTTTAATGTTTTCTGGCCAACAATTAAAAAAACGTCGTGAAGAGCTTGGCTTATCACAAAGTCAACTTGCGAAACAAGTCGGTGTGAGTCGTGCTTCATATTTCAATTGGGAAGCGGACAAGACGCGTCCTAATCAAAAAAACTTAGATTTATTAGCGGAATTGCTAGAGGTGACTCCGACTTACTTCGAATCGGAATATGAGATTGTTGATTTATATTTGCAACTCACCCCACCGAATCAACAAGTCGTACTCAATTATACGCAAAAGACATTAGATGATCAGCTTCAACAAGAAAAAACAGCTCAACCCATCCAATTATTCGAATACCGTGTTTACGAGAAGTTATCAGCTGGGACGGGATATTCTGCAATGGATGATCGCAATTATGAGACGGTTTATTTCGATGAAGAAATTGATTACGATATTGCCTCTTGGATTTATGGGGATTCCATGGAACCGAAATATTTAAATGGTTCAGTTGCCTTAATTAAAGACACTGGTTTTGATTATGATGGTGCGATTTATGCTGTGGTTTGGGACGGTCAGACTTATTTGAAGAAAGTTTACCGTGAAGCAGAGGGTTTAAGACTGGTTTCACTTAATAAAAAATATGCTGATAAACTAGCCCCTTATGATGAAGAACCACGTGTTGTCGGCAAAATCGTCGGTAATTTTATGCCCTTGGAGCGATAATAATGGGCTATATTGATTATTCGCGAGAGCCTCGCTCTGATATCGCGTTTATCGATATGAAATCCTTCTATGCCAGTGTTGAATGTGTTGAATTAGGCTTAAATCCACTGACGACTTCCCTGTGTGTGATGAGTCGTTCAGATAATTCAAATGGTTTAATTTTAGCGTCTTCCCCTTTATTTAAAAAGGTCTTTGGTAAGAAAAATGTGAGTCGTAGCTATGATTTACCTTTTAATATTCAAACCCGTCGTTTTGATCCTTATATTGCTAAAAAACAAGGATTAAAAAGTGATTTAAGAACTAAACAATATATTGAATATTGGGCACAACGTACGTATATTGTGCCACCACGTATGGGTTTATACATTGAGCGTAATCTAGAAATCCAAGCCATTTTACAAAATTATTCCCCTAAAGAAGAGATATTGCCTTATTCTATTGATGAGGGATTTATCGATTTAACGCGTTCACTTGATTATTTTATTCCTGACCGTATTACGACCAATCGCAAAGTAAAGCTAGATCAAATTTCTAAAAAAATTCAGACCGATATTTTTCAAGCAACCGGCATCTATTCTACGATTGGTATGAGCAATGCGAATCCCCTACTCGCTAAGTTAGCACTGGATAATGAAGCCAAGCATAATCGCAATATGCGAGCTAATTGGTCTTATGAAGATGTCGAAACCAAAGTATGGCAAATTCCTAAGTTAACTGATTTTTGGGGTATTGGTAGTCGAACGGAAAAACGACTTAATAAATTAAAAATCTATTCGATTAAAGAGTTAGCCAATGCTAACCCTGATGATTTAAATAAAGAATTTGGTATTATCGGTCTACAATTATGGTTTCATGCTAATGGTGTAGATGAAAGTAATGTGTTAGAACGATACCATCCTCGCGCTAAAGGAATTGGTAACTCACAAATCTTACCTAAAAATTATTATTTACAATCCGATATTGAATTAGTGCTAAGTGAAATGGCCGAGCAAGTCGCGATTCGCTTACGGCGTGTCCACAAGAAAGCAACGAATGTGGCAATTCATATAGGTTTCAGCAATGATGTAGACGTAGCTAGTATCAACACCCAAATGAAGATTGATCCTACTCAAAGCACCAAGCGCTTAACTCAATATGTCCTCACTCTTTTTCGTAAAAAATTTAAGGGACATCCTGTAAGAAGTATTGCGGTACGTTATAGTGGTTTAGTGGATGAAGTTTATACCTTTTACACCTTATTTGATGATCCCATTAAATTAGATAAACAAGAAAAAATGGATCATGCCATTGATGAAATCCGCAGTAAATATGGTTTTCTTGCGGTTCAAAAAGCGAATTCGCTATTGGAAAATTCGAGAATGGTCGCACGTAGTAAGTTAATTGGTGGACATTCTGCAGGAGGGTTAGATGGTTTATCATGATTGATCGCAGTTATTTACCTTTTCGTTCTGCTCGCATGTACCATGATCGTAAGATGGCTAAATGGATGGGATTTTTCTTATCAGAACATAATAGTGCCTTAAATGATAATGGCGATGTCATTGATTTTTCAAAAGCTTTATCACTCGATGAAAAACTGTTATTACTTTCTCAAGCTTATGTTCATCAATTGACCATCAATTTTGTCGTTGGTACCGAAACCATTACCGGAACGATTACGGTACTAAATACCGAACAAATTGGTGTCCAAACTAAGCAACATTACCATTTTATTCCGATTAAAGATATTATTACCATGCAATTAGCCGATGAAATTGAAAGTTAAGAGGAGTATCAAAGACGTTTTGCTTCCGTCATGATACTCCTCTATTTTTTTAACATTTATCCTGCAACGCACTTACTAGAGGTTTCCTTTTCGTCACAATCCCTTATGATTGACTTACTAGACAAAATAAAGGATTGAGTTGCAAGTTAATAGTTATCCAATGAAAAACAATACGCTTCATTTACTAAAATACGCTCTTAATAAGGACTTAGCTCACAAATCCCCGCTATTGAATTACTCAAAAACGTTAAAAGCATCATTAACCTCACCAGTTTCGACTTCAAAATTACTATTAAACTTAATGAATATCGAGCATTTTTAATACGCTACATTTTATCCAAGCAAACCCCCAGGATTAAAACAAGCCTGTAATTGTACCGTCATTATCAATATCGATTGATTCAGCTGCTGGAACTTTTGGTAAGCCGGGCATGGTCATAATTTCCCCGGTAATCACGACGATAAAGCCGGCGCCCGCCGATAATCGCAATTCCTTAACCGTTATATCAAAATCTTCTGGCGCCCCAATTAACTGAGGTTTGTCAGAAAAGGAATATTGAGTTTTGGCAATACATATCGGTAAATTAGCAAAGCCCAAATTCGTCAATTGTCGTATTTGTTTACGCACTTTTTTATCATAGACAACATGGCTACCATGATAAATTTTTTGTACTACTTTGGTAATTTTTTCTTCGATACTATCGTCTAATTCATAGGCATAACGTAATGGAGCGGGCGTTTTTTCAGTCATCGCCACTACTTTTCGCGCTAAATCAGCGCCACCTTTCCCCCCTTGAGCCCACACATCAGAAAGGACCACTTCTGCATCTAAACTTTGACATAAGCTCAAAATTTCTTGTAATTCAGCTTCAGTATCCGTCGGAAATTTATTAATAGCCACGACAACTGGTACACCATAGACTGTTTGCAAATTAGTTAAGTGGCGTTGAAGGTTCGGTAAACCTTGTTTAACGGCTGCAATATTTTCCGGATTTAAGTCAGTCTTGGCTACACCACCATGCATTTTTAAAGCGCGTACCGTGGCCACCAATACCACTGCGTGAGGATTCAATTGGGCAGTACGGCATTTAATATCGAGAAATTTCTCCGCCCCTAAATCAGCTCCAAATCCAGCTTCCGTCACGACATAATCGGCTAAATTAAGTGCGGTACGAGTCGCAATGACACTATTACAACCGTGTGCAATATTCGCAAAGGGGCCGCCATGAATAATAGCAGGTGTATGTTCCAGAGTTTGGACAAGGTTAGGCATGATTGCTTCCTTTAATAAAACAGTCATAGCACCGGCCGCTTTTAAATCAGCTGCTGTTACCGGTTCACCAAAAACATTATAGGCCACAATAATTTTAGCAATCCGTGATTTTAAATCCGCTAAATCTTCTGCTAAACATAAAATCGCCATAATCTCACTGGCAACGGTTATATCATACCCATCTTCACGCGGGACACCATTGGCACTGCCTTGTAGCCCGGATACGATATGGCGTAATTGACGATCATTCATATCAACCACGCGTTTCCAAACGATGGTGCGTGGATCAATTTGCAAATGATTGCCTTGATGAAGGTGATTATCTAACATCGCCGCTAATAGATTATGAGCAGCACTAATCGCATGGAAGTCTCCAGTAAAATGTAGGTTGATATCCTCCATTGGAACGACTTGAGCACGTCCACCACCAGCTGCACCCCCTTTTAAACCAAAGACCGGTCCCAAGGACGGTTCACGTAATGCTAAGGCAGCCTTTTTTCCAATATAATTTAAACCATCTGCTAATCCTACCGACGTCGTTGTTTTTCCTTCCCCTGCTGGTGTCGGTGAAATAGCCGTCACTAAAATTAATTTCCCCGGATTTTTAGCGGGTAATTTCTTATAGTCTATTTTAGCTTTATATTTTCCATAATGATGGAGTTGTTCATCTGAAATAGCTAACTTTTCTGCAATTTGATCAATGGGTGCCATTTCAACTGAATGCGCAATCTCAATATCTGTTAAATAACTCATCTCGCACCTTCTTTACTTTCTAACAAATCAATAATTAAATCTCATTATACTAATTATTTTTTCATTTTTCAAATAGGTTTATTCCACACAAAAAGCACCCTCAACCTAATAAGAATGAAGATGCTGAATTTTTATTGAAATAAATTGAGCCAAATCATAAACATAAAGCTCGCAAAAATTAAACTATCAAATCGGTCTAATACTCCACCGTGTCCTGGTAAAAATTTTCCTGAATCCTTAACATTAAAATGACGCTTTAACGCTGATTCAACTAAATCACCAAATTGTCCGACTAGCGATAAGATAATACTCAATAGCCAAACATGATTGGTATCACCTAAATTAGGTTGGAAAATAAAAACAAAGACAACACCAGCAAGCATCGCACAAAGGACACCCCCAATAGAACCTTCAATCGTTTTGTTGGGACTGACTTCCGGTGCTAGTTTATGTTTACCATAGGTTCTACCAATAAAATAAGCGCCAATATCAGTGGCCCAAATCACAATGAATAGATAAGCTAATGTGACTAGGCCCATATCTCGAATTAAAATAATAAAACGAAAGCCAAACCCTACGTATAAAGCTGCAAACATTAATACCGATACTTCTTCAAAGTTGATTTCTTTATAACCATAGACGGTTAAAACCAACAGCCCCATTCCACACAAATAAAATAAAAACTGAGAATTGAAATTAGTAATCCAACTTAAATTATAGTGTTCTGGCAAAACGATTAAAGCGACTGCAAGCGAAGAAATCAATCCAATCGCATTAAAATATTGAATCTGTTTCATGCGAGCAATTTCAAATAATCCTAAAATAGCTACTACCAGGATGCCATACGCGAAAGGATGACTTCCTAAATAAACAAAGGGAATAAGCACTGCTATCCCCATTATCGCCCCAATAATTCTTGTTCTCATCGGTCCCTCCTAAACTTTTCCGAAACGACGGTTACGATTACTAAAAGCAACCAAGGCTTCTTCAAAATCTTTTTCAGAAAAATCTGGCCACAAGACATCTGTAAAATACAATTCGCTATAAGCGGATTGCCATAATAAGAAATTACTTAAGCGTTGCTCACCGCTAGTTCTAATCACCAAGTCAGGTTTTGCGATGGCTCCATAACGTGCAGTGAATAAATAATCTTCAACTAATGCCTCATCAATTTGATCTATCTCAATGGCACCCTCTTTAACTTTTTGACTAATCGCCTGAATGGCCTGAATCATCTCTTGTTGTCCACCATAATTAATCGCAAAGTTTAATACTAGTCCAGTACAATGCGCACTTTCAGCAATCGCTTTATTTAAAATGTTTTGGGTATCCTCAGGTAATTTGGTAATATCACCAATACATTCAACACGACAATTATTTTCAATTAATTCTGGTAAAAATGACGAGAAAAAATCACCCGGTAATTTCATTAAAAAGTTGACTTCATCTTGAGGTCGTCCCCAATTTTCGGTTGAAAAAGCATAAAGTGTGATTAACTTAATGCCCTTATGATTAGCATATTTGGTGATACGCTTAATAGTTTCGACTCCACGTTTATGGCCGGCTACACGCGGCATGAATCTTTTTTTAGCCCAACGTCCATTGCCATCCATAATAATCGCAACATGCTGGGGTATCGTTTGTAATTCTTTAGACATGTTATATAATCCTTTTCCCTTTTTAATTCTAAACTTAAATTTATTATATCAAAAAATCCTAGAGAATAGAATAGTTCTGTCATTTTGTCTGATAACCACTGTCGCTATCATCGTAATCTATCTGTTTACAGCTAAAAAACGCTAAAACGCATTACATATTAACGATAATAAAAAATAAAAACCGACACCTACTAGCTAGGGTACGCTAACTAGTAAGGCCGGTTTGATAACTCATTCAGTTGACTATCAAAAGCACAATGAGAAGATGTTTAAGTTACACATTGTTATAAATTATTTATTCTATCTCTGCATTACAAACAGCTTGCCATCTCCACTTTTAAAGTCAACTCAGTGAGAATATATTATTTGCCGTCAAACATATCTTTTACTTTGTTAAAAAAGCCTGGGTCATGTCCTTTTACACTCGATCCGCTTTCTTTGGCTAAGTCTTTAAATAATTGTTTTTCTTTATCAGATAACTTAGTTGGTGTTACCACTTTGACGGTTACATGTTGATCGCCATTGCCTGTTCCACGTACACTTGGTGCTCCCTTGCCTCGTAGTCGGAAAGTGGTATCCGTTTGAGTACCCGCTGGAACTTTAAGTTTTACATTACCATGAACCGTTGGCACAGTAATTTCGTCACCTAAGGCCGCTTGTGCGAAATTAATAGGTAAATTGTAGAAAATTTCAGTACCATTACGTTCAAATTTATCACTTGGTTTCACACGGAAAATAACGTAAAGATCGCCATAAGGACCTCCATTTTTACCGGCTTCACCTTGTCCTGATAAACGCATTTGTTGATCATCATCAACACCTGCTGGGATAGTAATTTTAACAGAATGATCTTTATTTTCAATACCTGAACCATGACAAGTATGACATTTTTCTTTAATTTCTTTACCTGTACCTTGACAGACATCACAGACTGTTTGAGTCATCACACGACCAAATGGTGTATTACGTTCTACTTGAATCGCACCTGTTCCATGACATTTTGAACAAGTTACGGGTTCTGTACCTTCTTTGGCTCCGGAACCATGACAAGTATGGCATTCTTCGTTACGCTTATACGTAATAGTCGTTTCTTTCCCGAAGATGGCTTCTTCAAAAGTTAAGGTTACACGATATTGTAAATCATTTCCTCGTTGAGGAGCATTTGGACGACGACTGGCACCTCCCATGCCGCCACCAAAGAATGTATCGAAAATATCTTCAAAGCCACCAAAGCCACCGGCACCACCGCCGAAACCTCCAAAGCCGCCACCAAAGCCACCACCAAAGTTAGGATCATTGGCTGCATGACCATATTGATCATATGCTGCTCGTTTTTGACTATCGCTTAGAACTTCATACGCTTCTGTTATTTCTTTAAATTTTTCGTCCGCACCCGGTTCTTTATTAATATCCGGATGATATTGTTTTGAGAGTTTACGGTATGCTTTTTTTATTTCTGCATCTGAGGCATCGCGTGAAACACCTAGGACTTCATAATAATCACGTTTAGTTGCCATTTTCAACCTCCTTCGTTGTAGACTTATCTATCATAATCAAAAATTAAGAATTTATCAATATTCCTCTGAAAAATACTAAATAGGAGTGAGCTGGAAGCCAAGACTCATCGTTTCTGACTTCCTCGCCCACCCCAGCTATCATACTAAATTATTAGGTTGTTCGAATGTATTTAATAACAAAATCCTTCATTAAAGTCTAACATTATCTTCAAAACGAATCAGACCTTACAATCTTTTTAGCAGTTGATTATTCGTCTACTTCTTCGAAGTCAGCATCTACTACGCCGTCATCATTTTGGTTATCTGAAGTTGCTTCAGCACCTGCTGCTGCTTGTTGTGCTGCTGCCGCTTGTTCATATAATTTAACGGTTAAGTTTTGAACTACTTCATTTAATGCATCACGTTTAGCTTTCATTGCTTCTAAGTCGTTTGCTTCAACGGCTGCTTTCAATTCATCACGTGCTGCTTCTGCTTCTTTAACTTCTTCTTCAGATACTTTGTCTTTTAATTCATCTAAAGTTTTATCAGTAGCGAAGATTAATTGATCCACTTCATTACGTAAGTCAGCTTCTTCACGACGTGCTTTATCTGCTTCTGCGTTGGCTTCAGCATCTTTCACCATACGATCGATTTCTTCATCAGTTAAACCTGAAGATGATTTAATCGTAATCGTTTGTTCTTTTTGAGTACCTAAATCTTTTGCACTTACGTTAACGATACCGTTTTTGTCAATGTCAAAAGTTACTTCGATTTGAGGGATACCACGTGGTGCAGGTGGAATATCCGTTAATTGGAAGCGACCTAATGTTTTGTTGTCAGCTGCCATTTGACGTTCACCTTGTAATACGTGTACATCTACTGCAGGTTGATTATCAGCTGCGGTTGAGAACACTTGTGATTTAGATGTTGGAATTGTAGTGTTACGGTCAATTAATTTAGTGAACACACCACCCATTGTTTCAATACCTAATGATAATGGTGTTACGTCTAATAAGACGATATCTTTCACATCACCTGAGATAACCCCACCTTGGATAGCAGCACCCATTGCAACCACTTCGTCTGGGTTAACTGATTTGTTAGGCTCTTTACCAGTTTCTTTACGAACAGCTTCAACCACTGCTGGAATACGTGTTGAACCACCTACTAAGATAACTTCGTCAATTTCAGATTGTGATAAACCAGCATCTTTAATTGCTTGACGAACAGGTTGTTTTGTACGTTCTACTAATTCATGGGTTAATTCTTCAAATTTCGCACGAGTTAATGATAATTCCATATGTAATGGACCTTCTGCTCCTGCTGTAATGAATGGTAAGCTAATTTGTGTTGAAGTCACACCAGATAAATCTTTTTTAGCTTTTTCAGCAGCATCTTTCAAACGTTGTAATGCCATTTTATCTTTCGATAAGTCAATACCATTTTCTTTTTTGAATTCTGCTACTAAATAATCCATAATTTTTTGGTCAAAGTCATCTCCACCTAAGTGGTTGTCTCCTGATGTAGATAATACGTCGAATACGCCGTCACCTAATTCAAGAATTGAAACGTCGAAGGTACCGCCACCTAAGTCGAATACTAACACTTTTTCTTCTTTATCCGTTTTATCTAATCCATAAGCTAAAGCTGCTGCTGTCGGCTCGTTAACGATACGTTCTACTTCTAAACCAGCAATACGACCAGCATCTTTTGTCGCTTGACGTTGAGCATCGTTGAAGTAAGCAGGAACCGTAATAACAGCTTTTTCAACTTTTTCACCTAAGTAATCTTCAGCAAAACCTTTTAAGTATTGTAAAATCATTGCTGAAATTTCTTGTGGTGTGTAGTCTTTGCCACCCATTGAAACTTTATGGTCTTCACCCATATAACGTTTAATTGAGCTTACAGTGTTAGGATTTGTCACTGCTTGACGTTTTGCAACTTCCCCTACTTGAATTTCATCGTTTTTAAAAGCAACAACTGAAGGTGTGGTACGATTACCTTCTGGGTTTGGAATAATTTTTGCTTCTCCACCTTCTAAGACAGAGACAGCTGAGTTTGTAGTACCTAAGTCAATACCAATAATTTTAGCCATTTTACATTTCTCCTTTATAATTTAATTATTGAGATACAATAACCATTGCTGGTCGTATCACGCGTTCATGCAATAAATATCCTTTTTGTAAAACATTGATTACCACGTCAGAATCTTGACCTTCTTCTGCTTCCATCACGCTGACTGCTTGGTGGAAATTAGGGTCAAATTTTTCTCCCATTGGATCAATGACTTTAATGTTTTCACTTTCCAAAGCATTTTGTAATTGTGAGAGAACCATCTCAACACCTTTTTTCAATGCTTTAGCGTCATCAGAATTAGTCTCGCTTTGTAAAGCGCGTTCTAGATTATCAACTACTTCTAACATTGAAGTTGCTAATTTTTGCGAACGATATTTTGCTAAATCTTGACGATCCTTAGCATTCGTTCTTTTCATATTCGCAATTTCAGCTTGTAATCTTAGCACTTGGTCTTCTAGAGCATCATTTTTTGCTTCTAATTCAGCAAGTGGATTCTCTTCCACCTTTGTTTCTACTGTTTCATCAACAGTTGAGCTTGCTTCTACTTCTGCTGTTGTTTCTTCAACATCTTTGGTAGTTTGGGATTCAACTTCAACTTCTGAAACATCTTTTTCTAATTCTTCATTACGTTTGTTTTCTTCTGCCACTACGATACCTCCTTTTAATTGTTAATAATTCGATAGTTCGATTAATAAATCTTGCATTCCTGTCATAATTTTATGATAAGGCATTGTCGCAGGACCTACCAAACCAAAGGTAATGACATGATTGCCAATTTTACTTTTCGCCGTAACGATACTTACATTTTTAAAGTGATACGGTGGCGTTGTAAAATCAAATGTGACATTCAAACCAACTTTTGCATCAGTTAAAATTTGATACCAGGCTTCGTTTCCATCGATTAAATCAAACAAAGTGCGCCAGCCTTCAGTTGGTAGTTCTGGATCAATGAGATCAAACAAATGATTTTTTCCTGCAACATGATAATACTGACTGTCATGTGCTTCGTTTGCCTTTTTGATTAAAGAGGCAAAATTCAATTGTACTGAAACAGCCTGTTGAATTTTTAAGGGAATTGTCAATTTCATACGTTGATACACATCATCTAATGTTAAATCGATCAATTCATCTTGAATAATTTGTTCAATCTTATCGATTGCCTCGTCTTTTAAAGCATATGGTAAATCAAATAATTGACTTTCAACCTGTCCATGGTCACTAATCACTGACGCAATGAGTTGATAATCCGATAATTTGGTTAATTTAAAATCGCGCATCCTACGATGACTCAGATTCGAAATCAAAACGACAACCGGATAACCAGTATATTGTGCTAACTGATTAGTCGCATGTAAGACAAATTGTTGAACATCATAATATCGTTCACCAAATAACTTATTTGATTGTTCTGGCTTATTTTCAGACTCTTGCTTTATTTGTTCGATTAATTGATCAATGTAAAATTGGTAGCCTTCATAAGAAGGAATACGACCACTTGAACTATGAGCTTTCATTAGAAACCCTAATTGCTCGAGCGCCATCATATCATTACGAACAGTAGCTGGACTTACTTGTAAGACACTTCTTTGCAATAAAGTCCTCGAACCGATAGGTTCTTCGGTCTCTCCGTACAATTTAACAATCAACTGTAATATCTGTTGTTGTCTAGGCGTTAAATTCATCTATTTTTCTCACCTCACTAATTAGCACTTATATACTTGGAGTGCTAACCTATCTATATCATACACCCTACTATAGCCTTTGTCAACACTTTTTAATAAAAAATTAGCACTCTTTTACAGAGAGTGCTAATCAACAGAAGGTTGTTATTATAAGGTTTTGTATAACAATGATAAAATGTTTAGTTTAAAATAGAAAATAATTGCTAAAAACAAAGCTATTAATCGAGTCATAAAAAAGTTGGTTAGGGCTCCTGTACTAACAGTTACTTCATACAGAGAGTTAGCTATTTGCTTTATAACTTTCGTAATCGTCTCTTTGCTTCCATCTCATAATGAGTAAGTTTCGATTGAAGGCAATAATGGCTTTTAGGTCGCAATACCAGACTTTCCATTGATTAATCCATCATCAAAACATGGTAGCGACTTGAAATGACTAGCTTTTACTATATTACCATGTCCCTAATAAATTAAGGTTCATTACCAGAAAGGTTGGTCACTGCCGGTGTATCATTTTCAGGTTCGATAAAGAAAGTAAAGCCTTCGCCGACTACTTGATGAATATCGGTGACGGTTACAAATGCCTTAGGGTCAATTTCATGAACAATTTTTTGTAATGCCAGTAATTGACGCTCGCTAATAACAATATATAGCACATGCTTTTCCAGTTGCGTATAAAAACCATAACCATTTAATACTGTAATACCACGATCTAATGTATCGGTAATTTTCTGTGCGATCGCTTGATGCTCATTTGAAACGATCGTAACAGCTTTACGTGGGTTAAATCCTTCCAAAATAAAGGAAAGAACTTGACTTGTAATCAATAAAGTAATGACCGTCATCACACCTTTTTCTAAGCCGATGACAAAGGTTAAGGGGGTAATAATCATAATGTCTAAAATTAACAAACCACGCGCCACGCTAATCCCTAAATATTTTTTCATCATTAAGGCTAAAATATCTGTACCCGCAGTAGTTCCATTACCATGGATAACAATCCCAACGGATAATCCGATTAGAAAACCGGCTACTAAAGGTGCAACAATAGTATTTTCAGGAATAAATGCTCCTAAATGGATATATTGTAAAAAAATTGATAATGACGCAATTGCTAAAATTGTATAAAAAATAGTCTTCTTATCTAAAAACTTCCAACCGATAATTAGTAAGATCGTATTCACCACAAAACTAACAATAGCATTATTCCAATTAAAAACATATAGAAAGAATAATGAGAACCCCGTGATACCACCTTCACCTAATTCATTCGGAATAATCACTGAATTAATCGCAATCGAAAAAATGAAATTACCTAATAATACCAAAAAGATATTCACCAAAATTCTAATATGATCTTTTTTCATAAGCTCCCCCTATTTTGTAATAGTCCCTAATAGATCACGAAATACCGTATCTGCTAAAAACAATCCCCGATTCGTTAAATAGACATGGTCATCGGCAATATTTAATAAGCCATTGTGTTGTTGTTCTACAAAAAAATCACCAAACAATTCGGTCGCATTTTGATTAAAACGCTCCGTAAATTCACTTAAATAGAAACCTCGTGTCGTTCTTAAAGCTAAAAATAAAAATTCTTCCATCTGATCAGACTCTGTTAATGGCAATCTATTCACAACCGGTTTTTGATTCGCTTCGGTAGCTTTTAAATAATGATGAACGGGGCCATTATTATAGTATCGAACATTATCAATAAAACCATGTGCTCCTGCGCCAAAACCATAATATGGCGTATAATGCCAATATTTTAAATTATGACGTGACTCGAATCCAGGTCGTGCAAAGTTACTCACTTCATATTGCTCAATACCGTTCTCTTGTAAACGGCGAATGGCTAACTCAAACATATCGGCATCTACATCTTCAGAGGGCAATGGTAGTTTGCCTTCTCTTTGTAATTGTTGAAAAACCGTTTGATTTTCAATGATCAAAGAATAGAGTGAATAATGTGGTAAGTCTAATGATAAGGCTTTAGTTAAACTATCATCAAAATCGGCTAATGTTTGTCCCGGTAGTCTAAATATCAAATCAATACTTAAATTCGTTAGTCCAGCTTCTCTTAACCATTCAATACATTGATAAACATGACGTTCACGATGATTACGACCAATTTTTCGCAATAACAAATCGTTAAAACTCTGTACCCCCATACTCACGCGATTAACACCAAAACACTTCAATAATTGACATTTTTCTGGAGTTAATTCACCAGGATTAATTTCAAATGTATACTCCGTTTGATCATCATAGGGTAATATTTGTTGGATGTTCTCCAATAATTGCGTCAATTCTTCAATATTTAAGCAACTTGGTGTGCCACCACCTACATAAATCGTATCAAATGGTTTGGTAGACTTTACTTCATCCATATATAATCGCATTTCATTGGCTAAGCCCGCTAAATAACAACCTACTGGTTGTCCATCATAGAAATATTTATTAAAGGCACAATAATGACAAGTTTTCTTACAAAATGGAATATGGATATAAACAGCATCCGCTCTATTCATCATCTTTCACCTTTTCATTAACAGATGTCGTTGACTGTTGTGCTAGCTGCTCAAAATACGTTTTTGTGTTCATTAAATCTTGGTCTAATTGATGAATGAGACCTTCAATGCCATCAAATTTCATTTCACCACGCAAATAATGATGCCATCTTACTTTTACAAAATGTCCGTAAATGTCTTGCTCAAAATCTAATATATAGACTTCACAGGTTTTTTGGCGATTCGCCTCAAACGTAATATTATAACCAATGGATGCCATGCCTTGATACCATTTTCCATCAACTTCAATCTCGCAGACATAGACCCCAACACCTGGTAATACCTCTTGCGGATTAATTTGCACATTAGCTGTAGGATAGCCAATTGTGCGTCCTCTTTTATCCCCGTGAACGACCTTTCCGCTAGTTTGATATAAATAACCAAGCTCTTCATTGGCGATTTCGATTTGATTGTTTACCAATAATTCCTTAATATTGGTAGTCCCAACTTTTAAATTATTATTTTTTAATTCTGGAACTTCAATGACGTCAAAACGCCCTTTAGCATGTTCGGGCAATGTTTTCATATTGGCAAGCTCTTGTTTACCATAGGTATAATCAAAACCGGCTACCACCGTAACCGCTCCGAGATCGACAATGTAACGATCTACAAACTCTTGAGGACTTTGCGTACCGAATTCTATTGTATAGTCTATTAAATACAATACATCTACCTCTAATGCACGCAATAGCTCAACTTTACGATCTAATAAAGTCAAATAAGTGACATCATCTGGGTTTAATTGACGGTAAATAATTTTGGGATGCTGATTAAAAGTCATTACTGCTAAAGGCATCTGTTTTTCAATCGCAATTTTTTTCGCTGTATTAATAACCGCTTGGTGCCCTCGGTGTACACCGTCAAAGAAACCTAATGCTAAGACAATCGGCCCAGGAAAAATTTGTTCTTGATTATAGGGATGATGTAATTTTATTATATTCATTACGAAACCCTTCTTTCTAGTAATCTTATTCGTTCTCGACGAACATTCTTAATGGTTTTAATAAATTTGGTTTTAAGGGATGGGGTTGGTAAATGGCCCGAGCCAATCCTTGATAAAATAAGACGGTTGGTTCCGACACTAATGAATTAAAATAATCATGTGGTAATAATTTCCCATGTTGAACATCATGATATTGTGATTCTGTTAAGATGATGCTTGGAAATTCAGTCAGCGCTGATTCAATCGGGCAAATTGCCTCGTTAATGGTTCCTTGTTCAACTGCTACTTGAACTTGATCAAGCGTTAACGCTTGCTGTTGATTGAAACCACCCGTTGCATTGCGTGTTAGCCGCGACATGTGGCTGGCAAATCCTAGTTTTTCCCCTAAATCAACGGCTAAAGTACGAACATAAGTGCCTTTGCCACAAACAACATGAAAATCCCAAGTTTGGGTTTGTTGACTTTCATTGTAAACAGGCTCACTGGTACGTATAAAGGAATCAATTTGGACTTGTCTTACCGGACGATCCACTTTTTCCCCAGCTCGTGCATATTCATACAGTTTGCGACCATTGACTTTCACCGCTGAATAATACGGTGGAACCTGATTGATAACCCCTTCCATTTCAGCCATTTTGTGATCAATTAACTCGGTAGTGACGGGAGTTAACACAGGGGTAGTCGACACTTTTTCTCCACTAGCGTCTTCCGTTTCAGTCGAATATCCTAAAGTAATCGAACCTTGATATTCTTTTTGTCCATCCATTAATAATTCAACCAATTTGGTTCCTTCGCCTAAGCAGACTAGTAAAACTCCGTCTACATCTGGGTCGAGTGTCCCAGTATGGCCAATTTTTTTCATTTTTAATATTTTGCGCAGACGAAAAACGACATCATGACTGGTCATGCCTTTTTCTTTCCAAATGGGTAATAAGCCTCTCATGTTGTGCCTCTCTCCTTTACATACAAAATTAATTATATCAGATATTGCTTTCATTTGTGAGTGATTAACTCATTTTTCATTATATATTTAATAAATACTTTTGATT
>NZ_BCQX01000021.1 GCF_001552295.1 Globicatella sanguinis NBRC 15551
CGAAAATCAATTGATTTTCTACTTCTTGCCCACTCCCATTCGCTTCGGTAGAAAATTTCCCTACACTAATAATGATAGACTCATTTTAGTAAACAAACACTTAGATGATTATTCACCTGCAACTGTTACTATGACTAATTCTACTTGACATAAAGTCTTAAATACCTAATAAAAGGCTAGCAATTTCAAAATAGATAATTAAAGCGAAAGTATCAACAACCGTTGTAATCAATGGACCAGCCATGACCACTGGATCTTGTTTAAAGAATAATCCAATAAATGGCAATACAGCCCCAACCAGTTTAGCCATTACGATAGTACACATTAAGCTAAGTGATACAGTTAAATTAACCATTAGACTAACATGATCCATCATCCCAATTCGAATAACGTTAATGACAGCTAAGGTTAGCCCGACCATTAAGGCAATTCTTAATTCTTTCCAAACAATTTTTAAAATATCGCTACTATCCAATTCACCTAAAGTAAGCGAACGGATAATAACTGTTGTGGCTTGGCCACCAGCATTTCCACCACTATCCATTAACATTGGAATATAGGCTGCCAACACGACACTGGTTGAAATAATATCATCATATCTTTGAATAATATAACCAGTCATCGTCGCGGTAATCATTAATATCAAGAGCCATTTAATCCGTTTTAAAAAATGTGAATAGGCAGACTCTTCTAAATAGCCTTCATCGATATTAGCCACCCCTTGCATTTGGGCGATATCTTCAGAAAACTCTTCTTCAATGACATCTAAAACGGTCTCAGTTGAAATAACCCCTACTAAGCAACCTTCTTCATCAATAACGGGTAAAACAGCTAAGTGATATTTGTTCATTAATTTAGCCGCTTCTTCTTGGTCAGCTAATGTATTAATGGAAATAACATCGTGTTTGATTAACTCTGATAATGGTTGATCTTGATATCTTAAGAGATCCGCCACATTAATGAAGCCCTGTAATTGTTGGCTATGATTAACCACCCAAATGACTTGTAAATATTCTGCATCAAATTGAGCGGTCTTTACTTTTTCAATAATCGTCTCGAGCGTATCATTTTCATAACATTTAACTAACTCTACCCCCATAATAGAGCCGACACTTTCTTCTGGATAACCTAACACCTGATTAATTAACGGGCGTCTGTTCGCATCTATATGACGAATTAATCGTTTCACGATATTAGCAGGCACTTCACGCATAGTTTCAGCTAATTCAAACGAATCCAGATGTTGAATGACGGTCTCAAGCTCAGAATCACTTAAATGCTCGATCATTGCTTGTTTATAATCTGTTCCCAACTCAGCGAAAGCTTCTGACAATTGTTCTTTTTTAATAAGACGACTGATAAATAAGATTTCTTCTGTGTCAAGCTCTTCCATATAATGAGCCAAATCTACTTCATGCATTCTATTTAATTTTTTTGTTAAATCAAATAATTCTTTTTTGTTAAGTTCTAAAATTCCTTTCATACCAATACCTCAATTCATCATAAATTCGAGGTTTAGGTGAAGCTATTGATATGATACTGTACCTTTGTCCCTGGGGATATTCATCACTCTTCAAATAAACCACTCCTTTATTATAAATTTTGGCGAAAAAATAGTCTCCCTCTATAAAGGCAGACCAAAAAAATACTTAAACAATTAAAAAACCTAGTTCAAGCTTTAGCTCTGATAGGCGGTGAAATTACACTAGTCGTAACCTTAGCGATTACAACTGCTAACCAGCGAATAATGTCTCCATTTTTTTGCGGCGGTAACCCATATCCTATCAGTAGCCTCACCTACCTCGTACAAAGTATAACATAGCTGGATATTGTTTTCAACTATATCTTTCACATAAACACCATCATTAAAGCTTATAATTTAAAGGCTTTTCTGAAAATGATAACATATTTTCACTATCATAAAAACTTTTATAAAATGCATCACTTATACAAATATAAAAGAACCTGTCATTGTTATTTGACAAAAACTCTCTACCAATCTTATCGCGTCAAATAACAGTAAACCTGTAACATTTCCTTTTTGCGAGATTAAGAACAATTTACGCACAAACTATTTTTTCGTATTCAAATATAATTTCCGAAGCAATTATTTTGATTTCAAGTACAATTTTCAAAGCAACTATTGTCCGCATTCAAAAGACATCTTCGAAGCAATTATTTTTTTCACATTCAAGTAAAATTTTATAAAAAAATCTAGCCCCAAATAGATGTGACTAGATGATAAAAGTTATATTTATTTTTCTGTTAATCCTAAGCTTACACGCGCACTAGCAGCTGCGAATAATTTTTCAAGAAGCGTTAACACAACAACCGCTACAGCTGTTGGCACTAACCAAGAAAGTCCGTATTTTGCCACTGGGAAAGACGCTGATAAATCGGCCAAGTAAGGCAACTTCAAGCCAAATGAAACAAATAATAAATCAACTAGTGGTAAACCAACAGATAAAAATGCTGCTACAACATAGGTTAAACGTGAGTAATGCACCCAATCATGGGTAGCCCCTAATACAATCAATACAAGAGCAACTGGATAAATGACTGTTAATACTGGCACTGAGTAGGCTAATAAATTATTTAATCCAAAGTTCGCCATGACAAACGAGAAAACTGTCCAAACCACGACCCAAGCATGATAAGATAATTTTTTACCGAACAGAGTATGGAAATATTCACTACCACTGGTAATTAAACCAACGCAGGTTGTTAAGCAAGCTAAAGTAAAGATAAAGGCTAATAACACCGCTCCAAACTCACCAAATACTAATCTTGTCGATTCAGATAAGATAAAGGCACCATTTTCAGCACCGGCAAATTGTGTAGAAGTTACCATTCCAATTGTACTTAACATCGCATAAACTAAAAATAATACACACCCAGCTAAAATTCCGGCTTTTAAAGTATATCGTGTGACTTCGCTTCTATCTGTAATACCAAAGTTTTTAATAGCTAAACTCACCACGAAACCAAAGTTTAAGGCCGCAACAGCATCCATGGTGTTATAGCCTTCTAAAAATCCTTGAACGACCGCTGCTTGTTGATAATTACTAACAGGAGCAGCCACTTCCTTAGGTAAGAAAATTACTCGTAAAAACATTAGTAAGATTAAACTTAGTAAAGTAGGTGTTAAATACTTTCCTACTCTTTCAACTAATTTCGTTGGTTTTAAACAGATCCACATCGCGACACCAAAGAAGACTGCCGTATACAATAAACGGGCGACTAGCGGATTAAAATCACTAGGTAAATAAGGAGCAATTGCCATTTCAAATGGTACACTCCCCGCTCTAGGAATTCCAAGTCCTGGTCCAATCGATACGTAAATAGCGGTGGTAAAAACTAATGAAAACAAAGGACCTACGCGATTGGCTAAATTCGATAACCCGTCGGTCTTACCGACAACAATAGCTCCTACTACCGGAAAAACCACAGCTGTAATAGCAAAACTTAATAATGCGACTAGTGTCGTCGATCCAGCTTGATTTCCCAATAGGGGCGGGAAAATTAAATTGCCTGCACCAAAAAACAATCCAAATAGCATAATGCTAACTTGTAAAAACTGACTACGGGTTAATTTTTTCATTCTATTTCCTCCTAATTTTTCTTCTTAAAAAATAAAAAAATCCTTTGTCACGAATGACAAAGGACGAAATTATCGCGGTACCACCTTTTTTTCTTAACTAAATAAGCGCTCGAACATCAATCAATGTTGGGTAATGATAACGCCTACCACTGCGTCAACTCTTACTAAGTTTCGGAGTTGCATAAGAAAAAGGATTTTCAACTTACTTCGATATAAGCTCACACCCACCGCTTACTCTCTGAAATACTCCACAAGTTTACTCGTTTTTTCATGTTTTTAAGATTAAAATTATTTTAATACAGTTATAATAACACTCATTTTAGACAGTGTCAACCATCTTTTTTTATTTTCAGGCAAAAACTTTAACATTTCTTTAAATTTTAGTAGACGTTTGTTTGAAATGATTGATGGTGATGGAGACTGTCAATCTCCTCTACTTTCAAAGACTTCTTGTTTGATCTATCGACATAAATTATTAAACAAAGGTCAAGACACCACTGATTTTTTCAATAGAATATTTGAGATAGATCCACCTACTTCTTCTGCGAGTATCCACTCCATAGAATCTTTCAATAGAACTTTCGCACCAGAAACCCCCTCTAACATTTACAATCGCTATTAACCAAATAAACGCTCGTTAGCTTTTGGCAACTGTAATTGCAATAGTTTAGCTCATATATGGTATCAACTCTCCTCTTAGTCAAAAAAAACAGAAGCAAAATCATTGCCTCTGTTGTCATTTAGGAGTTGGTATTGATTGAAACGCTAAGTTATGATAACGAATTACTCGTTAATATTTTTCTTTAAGGTTCCTAAGATAAAGGCACCTACTATCGCACCTGCAATGACTGCTACTAAGTACATCACTGGATTTTCAACAACCCCAATGACCCAGATACCACCATGAGGCGCACGTAAAGAACATCCAAATAACATTGATAATAATCCAGCTAAACCTGAACCGACAACCATTGCAGGAATTACGCGTAATGGATCAGCTGCTGCAAAAGGAATCGCCCCTTCAGTAATGAATGACATCCCCATAATAATATTTGTTGGGATAGCTTGACGATCTTTTTCAGTATATTTATTTTTGAATAATAACATGGATAATGAAATAGCTAACGGCGGTACCATACCACCAGCCATTACTGCTGCCATTACTGCTGATGAACCTGACGCTAAAGAAGCTGTACCAAAGACATACGCCGCTTTGTTAACCGGTCCGCCCATATCCACTGCCATCATGGCACCTAATAAAGCACCTAATAATAACTTAGATGAATTACCCATGTTATTTAACCCATCTGTAATCATGGTATTTAATTGAGCTAATGGTGGATTTAATAATAATAGCATAATCGCACCAATACCTAAGATTCCAAATACTGGGAAAATTAACATCGGTTTAACCCCATCCATTGAACGTGGAAGTGGTTCTGTCACTTTACGTAATAATAAGATTAAGTAACCCGCAATAAATCCGGCTGCTAAGGCTCCTAAGAAACCAGCACCACCAGTATTAGCTAGGTAACCCCCTACCATCCCAACCATTAAACCTGGACGGTCGGCGATTGACATTCCAATATAACCCGCTAAAACAGGTAACATAAAGCTGAAGGCTGCTCCCCCAATTTGATTAAAGAAAGCTGCTAATGGTGTATTAGAACCAAAACTTGAAGGATCGATTGTATAATCATCTAGTAAGAAAGCTACCGCGATTAAAATCCCTCCACCAACAACGAATGGTAACATATGCGAAACACCATTCATTAAGTGTTTATAGAATTTTTGACCAACAGTTAGATTACTATCCTCTTCAGTAGCTGCTGTTGCTTGACCCGTCGCTTGATAAACAGGACGTGATTCATCTAAGACACGGTTAATTAATTCTGCTGGTTTGTTAATACCATCTGACACTTTGGTATCAACTAAACGTTTCCCATTGAAACGTGATTTATCCACTGCCACATCCGCTGCAATGATAACCCCTTTAGCATTAGCAATTTCAGCTGTCGTTAAAGCATTCTCAATTCCGGTTGAACCATGTGTTTCAACTTTAACATTGTAACCCATTTCTTTGGCTTTATTGATAATCCCTTCAGCTGCCATGTAAGTATGGGCAATTCCTGTTGGACAACCTGTAACTGCTACAATATCATAGCCAGTATTCGTGTCTTTGCCTAATACGCCTTGGAAATCTTCAGGGAATTTTTCTGCTTCTTTTTGATTAATAGTATTTAAAAATGTGGTCTTGTCTGTTGCTTTTAATAATGCGTTACGGAAGCTTTCATCCATTAACATCGTTGATAAACGTGATAATACTTTTAAGTGCTCATCGTTTGAATTCTCAGGTACCGCTATCATAAAGAATAAATTAGTTGGTGTGCCATCTAATGATTCATAGTTCGTGCCATTTGGTACCGTCATTGATACTAATTGTGGTTTTGAAACGCCTTTCGACTTCGCATGAGGAATCGCAATCCCTTCACCGATGCCTGTCGTACCTGAAGCTTCACGAATTTTTAAGTCTTCAATATATTGGGCTTTATCCGTTAAAGCACCGGTCTTTTCCATCAAATCTGCTAAACGATGAATGATTTCATCTTTGGTGCCAGCTGCTTGTCCTAAGCTAATGCCGACTGGTTGCAATAATTCTGTAATTTTCATACTAAACCCCTTCTTATAATTTATTATATATCGCCATAATTTCATCTTTAGTGCCTAAATTTTCTGAAAATGCTGTTGCACTACCACAGCTTACACCTAATTTGAACGCTTCAATCGGTGAATATTGATTCTTTAATCCATACATAAAACCAGCTACCATCGAGTCCCCTGACCCTACTGTATCAATTACTTCTCCTTTTGGTGCAGCTAAAAATAAACTGTCACCTTGACTTGATAAGAAATAAGCACCATCGCCACCCATCGAAACGATTATATTTTTGGCACCCATTTTTTGTAATTCCTTTGAATAGTGCTCAATTTGTTGCGGATCTTCAATCGTTACACCAAAGAAATCTTCTAGTTCTCGTAAATTGGGTTTTACCAAGGTTGGCCCATACGGTAGTGATAATTTTAAAGCTTCTCCAGTCGTATCAACCGCAATGGCCACCTCTTTATCCTTCAATAATTCCATAATTTCTGCATAGAATCCATTGCCTAATGAAGCTGGAATACTTCCTGATAAAAATAAATAATCGCCATTTTTTACGTCTTCTAATTTATTAATTAATTCTTGACGATCTGCTTCATTGATTGTTAAACCAGGACCATTAATCTCTGTTTCGACATCCGCTTTGATTTTCGTATTAATGCGAGTAAATCCTTCTTTGACCAAAATAAAATCACTTAATATTTTATCCTCATCACGTAACACACGTTCGATTTCTTTTCCGGTAAAACCAGCAATATAACCTAAGGCAATACTTCTTTCGCCTAAATTTTTCAAAATTTTACTGACATTGATGCCTTTACCACCGGCGCTAACGCTTTCAGCATCCATCCGGTTTGTTTCACCTGCTTCTACTTTTTCCAATCTTACGATGTGGTCTAAAGCTGGATTTAAAGTTAAAGTGTAAATCATAGTTCCTCCTCCAAAGTCGTCATGATGGCTTGTTCTGTCCCGTCAATTAATTGGTTAGTAATAATTTTCGCTTCAGTATCATGGCAAAACGTCACTTGCGACACTTTACCGACTTTACTATCATCGGCTAAAATCATCACTTCCTTGCACCGTTCAATCGCTGCTGTTTTAACCATCGCTTCATTGATATCAGGCGTTGTAAAACCAAACTCTTTATGCAAACCATTTGTTCCAAAAAAACCAACTGTAAAATTAAAGCGCCGTAAATATTCACTAGCTGCAATCCCGATAATCGAATCGGTGCTTAACTTAATTTCTCCTGGTAAAATAAAAACTTTATAATTTCGAGCTGACAAATCACGTGCAATTCCGATTGAATTGGTAACGAAAGTAACATTGGTAGTATTGATAAAAGAAACCATTGCTTCCACACTCGAACCCGCATCCATATATACAAAATCATTTTCCTTAATTTGTTGTGCGGCTAATTGACCAATTAAAATCTTTTCTTGAATTTTAACGGTCATCTTAGTATCCATTGCATCTTCAGTTGTAACGTAATCCGCAATCACAATCGATTTTGCACCACCAAAGATTTTTTTTATCTTTTTGGCTTCATCTAATTCATTTAAGTCTCGACGAACAGTCGCCAATGAAATATCTAAAGATTCGGCAATTTGATCCGTTTTAAGTGTTTTATGTCGATTGATTAGTTCTACTATCTTCGCTAAACGATCATCTTTTAACATATTGTCACCTCATTCTTGTGCTCATATTATCACGAAAAAATCAATAAGTCAATCGTTTTCAATCAAAATAAATCAATTTAACTCATGTTTGTTGCGATGTATCCGTTTAAACAATCAAAAACAATCACTTATGGGTGGATTATGATCGTTAAGTATGTGCAAAATATCGTTTTTGGGGAAAAAAACCACCCGAAGGTGGTTTGTTTGCTAGTTATGATGAAATAAAATAGATGATATGACATACTTTGAACGGGAAAACGTAAGTTCTAAAATTAATTTGTCCACTTATATTTTGAATCCCCAGCTTATAATGATTGAAAATGTAGTTGCTAGTTACGATTGGGTGAGAGAACAATTTTATGGTTTAGATACTTTACTTAATGCGAAAATCAGGTGAGCCAAATCAAACGACCGAAAATTAAGCACACTGCAATAAAATCGAGGATTCACCTGCACCTAATTCGTCGATTCCGTCAAGTGCTATGATATAGTCAAAGCATAGAAAAAAATCTCAAAACGTTATGATTAAAGACGTTTTAAGATGTATCATCATTACAATTCTTTTATAGAATACACGAGTGTATCTTCTGCTAACAAATAATTTCGCTCCACTTGTGCCAAAATTGTTTTTAGTCCTACTTCGTAACCTTCTGCTTTGTCTAGAATCGACATATGCTTGGTCATTTTTATATTTGGACTTGCTGTATGTTTGATTTCAATGGGATATAGTACTCCGGAATCTTCAATAATTAAATCAATTTCCTTTTTATCTTTGTCACGATAAAAATAAATAGGATAATGACTGATTCCTTGATTACTATAAGATTTAATAATTTCGGATACACAATAGTTTTCTAATATTGCTCCAGCAAAAGCTCCATTCTGAAGAGTCTTGGCCGTAGTCCATCGTCCCAAATATGCGACTAAACCAGTATCAAAGAAATACAAAACAGGTGCTTTTGTAACGCGCTTTAATTGATTGTTGGAGAAAGTTGGAATAATATAAATCAATCCACTTGCTTCCAAGATACCAATCCAAGCTTTTACTGTTTTTTGATCCACTCCTACTTCTTGTGCGATATTTGCATAATTCACTTCTTGACTAGTTCTTGCAGATAAAATTGAAATAAATCGATTAAAAAGATTTAAATCTTGAATGGCTATCAACTGTCTAACATCTCTTTGAATGAAAGTAGTCAAGTAACTCGAATAATACATTTCCCAATCCATCTCTGGTCTGCGATAAAGTTCTGGTAAAGAACCACGATGAATAATTTCCCATAGTTGTGAGTAATTTAACTCAGAATGGGACTCGTGTATTGACGACGTAGAGGGAACGAATGGGTTGGTTTGACTATGTCCTATAATTTCCTGAGTTGATAGTGGCTTTAACTCCATGATTCCAACTCTCCCAGCTAGACTTTCACTTACATTTTGCATTAATGAAAATGTCTGTGACCCTGTTAAGATAAATTGTCCGACCTCATCGCTTGAATCAACAATTCGCTTTAATTCTGAAAAAATTTCAGGACACAACTGTACTTCGTCAATAATCAATTTACCTGGATGATTGATAAAAAATAATTTTGGATCATTTGTGGCTAATTGTAACTCATTGATATCATCAAATGTTATATACTCATATTCTGCCCCGTACAATTCTTTTAATAATGTTGACTTTCCTACTTGTCTCGGACCCGTAACTAATGCGATTTTAAACGTTGAAACGATTTTTTCTATTGCTTTTTCAGCTGTTCGCTTAATGTATGCCATGCGCTCACCTCATATTATAAAATACGACCAAAATGGAATTCAATTCCATTTTAGTAGAAAAAACAGTTATTTTCCACCAAAAACCCGACCAATCTGGAATCCAATTCCATTTTGGTCGGGTTTTTCATCTTTTTTGAGCATTTTATACTTTCACACTACAAAGCCGAATCATAAAACTCTACAAACTTACTTACGACAGACTCATCCAGTGAATGACTCCACTTTTCGCGGTCAAGGTGTGTTAGAACATAGCTTGTTTTCGCTTCATCTCGTAAGGCTTCGCCTACTTCATCATAATTAAACGAGAATGAGTGGACGTAGGTGTTCATGCCGTCTACAAACTCATTGATATAAGTGTCATCTCTGAATAAGTGATTATGACCTCGGTCTTCATAAAGCACAAATTCAAAACGATTATCCTCACTATATTGTTCGTAAAACGAATCATACCCATAAGCCATCGGTACCACTTCATCATCTTGACTTTGCACAATCATAATCTTGGCATTCGTATTGCCAAAACCTTCTAAAGCCGTCTTAGTGGCATAATCTCCAAATTTAATGCGTTCATACAAATTAACAAATGGCATCATCACTTCAATACCGTCGCCAGCTTCTTGACGGCCAACTACTTCAAAAATATCCGAAGATTGATTAAAGGCCGCTACCGTAATGACTGCTTGAACATCAGGTTGAAAATTTAATACATTGCCCGCACTATAACCGCCCCAACTGTGGCCAAATAGCATGAGTGGCAAGTCCTTCAACTGGTCTTGAGTTTTAACAAAACGAATCGCATAATCCAAGTCAATAGCTCCTTGTGGGAAACCACCTACACCTTCCCCTTCACTCTCATCAGTTCCGGTCGCATCATAGGTAAATACATAATAACCATTCGTCGCAAAATAATCAGCTAAATCCATGTAAGAATTATGTCCACCGTCACCATAGCCATGGGCTAAGACAATGACCCCTTTTTGGTTCGTACCTTTTTGATATAAATACCCCATGAGCTTTTGTTCATCATCAGAAGAAAATGGCATTTCCGTTCGTTGTAAGCCATCAAAATCTTTTACTTCTAACATTAAGGGCGCAAAACTTTCTTGTCGTCCTGAAATATTTTCCTGGTAAGTAAAAACGGAAAATGCTGCAAATGCCACCACTAATACCATCATCACTATAGCTAGTCCAATAAGTAACTTTTTCCAGATTGAGCCCTTTTTCGGTGTTTTCGTTTTATTATGCATGTTCATGACCTCTTTTCTTTTGACAAGCAACATCTTTCGCTAAACAAACAACATATCAAGCCTCAAATATCATTTAATTTTGATTTTAAATGGAGTTGGCTCTTTCTGCTACAATCGTTCTTAATTTTTCTACTTGTGTTTGGTATCTTTCATCATTCGATGCTATCGCTAATTGATTAAATGTGTCAACATAATTTAAATAATTAGGCGCTTCCTTGATAATCGTCTTTAATTGAGAGAGAGAAGCTTCAACAGAATAACTATAGTCAATACCGCCGGTGACCTCTTTATTATTCAGATTCTTTAATATATAACAGATAATGTCAAAAGATAAATCGAATTGTTTTTTCTTCACTATCGGAGGTACATGATAGTTAATATATTCTTCTAACTCGAAATCGGGGTTGAATATCTCACCGTCATCATCGTCGTCATCATAAAAACTAGAGTAATCATTCATTGGGTTGCCTAACTCTAACATCAAATCAATATCGGATATATAGGCGTTCCTATTTTCGAGAACATGGTTTGGATTATATTTCATTCTAAATGAATGTTCTAAATGAGTTTCTTCCTCGAATAGTTCTAGTAAATATTGGACTAAATCTGCTTTTGGTAAATCATTTAACATCTCTTCTAACGGGCGATTAGGCGACGTCTTATCCTGTTGTGTCTGCCCTTCGATGATACTTTCATAACAAAACATCACCGTTGCAATATGATGACAGAGCCCATTACTTGGATTACAATCACATGAACATTGAGCACTTTCTATATCATAACGACTATTCAAGACAATCTCAATTTCATGTTCTGCTAAATCGACTACCTTGGCATGAATATTATTTTCTCTTTTTATAAAACTTTTTACAGCATGATTGATAAAATCTTGGTGTCCTCTGTCAAGATTAACTTGTTGAAACTTCTTTCGCCACATATTCTATCTCCTTTTGCGCATTATTATCCTATATTTATTATGACAATTTTCAGTTGGTTTTTCAATTTAAGACACTAGAATATACTGAATCAAATGAAAGAACTAGTGGCAAGACATCAACTTAAAAAATTTAGTCAAGTTAATGCTAGCTAATTATAAGCACAGTCGTTGAGCAGCATCAAATGTCACCTTAAGGACTTGTTTGAGGCCCCTCTCAACTTTACAAGAAGTGTACAGACGAAGCTAAACGATTTATTTTCCAACTTCTTGCCAACTTCGACCTGTAGGGATAGGCAGAAGAAGAAAAAGTTATGTGATTTTCTACTTCTGGTGCACTCACAACTTTTCGGGGACGAACAAACGAAGCAAAAACTATACAATATCCAACTTCTCACTCACTCTCCAGCACTAAAAACTAATTAAAAATATATTGAATAATTTGATCGACTCTTTGAATATACCCTTCAGGCAACTTTTCAATGAATTCTACTTGTCTACTATTGAAGTCCAACGATTTTAATTGTGGAATAACAATTTGACCCTTTGTTTTTATCATATGGGGCAATTGAACCCTTGTTGGATAATTAAGCTGTGTTGTTGTAATTGGACACACAATAGCAAATCCTGTCGTTCGATTAAAATCATGTCTTGATACGACTAATGCTGGTCTTCTTTTTTGAATTTCTTTTCCTGCTGAAGGATCAAAATCGAACCACACGATATCTCCTTTTGATGGAACATAGCTATTTACTTCTAACATTACCATACCTCATTTCCTGAAGTTGGTATACCTTCTAACACTTCCGCTTCGTAATAGGCACCATCTTCAGCTACCAAAAATGGATCTTCAACTTTAGGCGTCAAAATAATACTCCCATCATCTAGATAAGTAACAAAATACTCCTTTTGACTTTGTAATTCTATATTTTCAGCTACTGGTAAAGTTACTACGATTGAATTGCCTTGTGTTCTTGTTTTAGTTGTTAACATGTTATCACCTCGCATCTATTATATCAGCAACATTCGGTGTAATCAACAAATAATAATGTTACCAGTTATTTAAAATAACATTATAGTAACTAAGTGATTTTCTCTCATACAATTTTCTCTCATCTCCTAAACAGCAGTCGTTCAACCTCTCTTTGGTCTACAAAAACGACCACCCACAGGTAATCGTTTCAACATTCTATTTCAATGCTTGTACTGCCTCTGCTACTTTCTGACGACAGGTTGAGTAAATCACTTCAATACCAGGCGCATCTTCCCCTGATAATAATTGTTCCAACCGGTAATTATGCATCAGCCACTCTCCATCTCAATGAACCCCCGCATGAATGTGGCTTATGAGGTTGATAAAATTTCACCTATTACTTAATCGCGCCGTCAACCATTCCTTTAAGGATTTGTTTTTGTGCTAATAAGAAGACGATGATGATCGGAATCATAATCATTAAACTAGAAGATAAAATCATATCCCATTGCTTGGTATAAGAACCCGCAAAGTTTGATAAAGCAATCGGTAATGTTTGAATTTCATTTCCCACTCCTAATAACTGAATAGGGAGTAAGTAGTCGTTCCAAATCCAAATACCATTTAAAATGATAATCGTCATGTAGATTGGTTTCATAATTGGCATGACCACATAGAAGAAGGTTTGGAATTTATTAGCACCGTCAATTTCGGCAGCTTCTTCAATTTCCAATGGCACCCCTTTTAAGAATCCATGGAACATAAAGACCGATAACCCCATACCAAAGCCGATATAAGCTAAGATTAGTCCAGGGTAGGAACGTAACAATGACACACTAAATAACGGTTGTGTAATATTGACTGAAAGTGTTCTAAACCAAGAAATCAATGGGTACATCACCACTTGGAACGGAATAACCATCGAAGCTACAAATAAATAAAAGATAACATTGGAAGTTTTAGATTTATACCGTACCAAGCCCCATGCAGCTAGTGAACTAAATAATGAAATTAACGTCAAGGACAATACCGTAATAATAACTGAGGATAAAAATGATCCGCGGTAATCAATTGAAGGATTATTCCAAATTGAAATAAAGTTTTCCCATATTTTACCCCAATTTTCTGGTAATGATAAAGGATTGAGTAATATTTCACGGGAGGACTTAGCTGAGTTAATAGTAATTAGCAAAATCGGTGAAATAAATAATACGAACACGAGTAAAGAAAAAACTTCTAACAAGATTTTGGGCCATTTTGCTTTCATTACATTTCAACCTCCTGACGTTTGGTAATAGTCGTTTGCGTTAAACTAATCACCACTAAAATGACGAATAAAATAACGGCTCGTGCTTGTCCTAAAGCTAATTTATTTTCAACCGATGCCGTATTATAAATATTCATCGTCATAAATTCAGTTGACTTAATGGCTGCTCCATTCCACATCATAGAAGGACCACCACCTGTTAAGGACACGTTCACATCGAACATTTTGAATGAGTTATTAATCGTTAAGAATAATGAGACCGTAAAGGCTGGCATAATCATTGGGAATGTAATATGACGTAATTTTTCCCACCAATTAGCCCCGTCCAATGACGCTGACTCATATAATGATTGCGGTACATTTTGTAAACCAGCATAATAAATCATCATAATATAACCGGCATACTGCCAGGTCGATGTCATTACCAATGCCATAACTGCTAATTTAGGATTACCCAAGAATAGATTGTTCGCTAACCAATCAAAGCCTATCGTTTTTCCAATATTCGGAAAGACATTATTGTAAATAAATTGCCAAATATACCCTAACACAAGTCCACCAATTAAGTTCGGAATAAAGAAACCAGCACGGTAAACATCGCGTGCTTTAACCTTACTGGATACAATCATCGCTAAGGTGAATCCAACAATGTTAATGGTAATAATATTAAAAAATGCGAAAATAAAGGTCACCATCACGGAATAACGATAACGAGAATCCGCAAAACTATCAAAGTAGTTTTGTAGTCCTTTTAAATTAGCTTCCGGTTTAATAATACCGCCCCAATCCGTAAATGAATAATAAATCCCCATGAAAAATGGAATGAAAATTACTAAAATTAATGAGATAAAGGCCGGAGCGACTAATAACCAGAAATTCCGTCGTTGACGTTTACTTCTCTTTGCGATATATCCTTTTTCTGCCATAAAATTCCCCTCCTTAAAGAATGGGAGTGGGCTAGAAGTAGAAAATCACATGATTTTCGCTTCATATGCCCACTCCTTCACAGTTGAGTCAGTATAAAGTAGGTCCTTTCCTTAGGACACCTTATTTGACACTACCAAACCACTGTGTTTTTATATCACGATTAGAGATCGAGTCAGAAATTGAATCATTTCTAACCTGATGCAAGTTTAACTAAATTACAATTATTCACCTAATAAGCTTGGAATTTTAGCAATTTCTTCTGTCATCAATTTAATGAATTCAGCTTTGTCAATATTTCCTTGAGCAAATTGTCCATAGATTGGTCCTAAGTTATTCATACCAAATCCATCTGGTGTAAAGTAGATTGAGTCAAATGAATAAACAGGTTTTTCATCAGCAACCCATTGTGCTAAGAAAGCAGACATTGGTGCTTCTGGTGATTCAGTTGTTGTTGAGAATGCTGAAATCATATTGGCTTGGTTAACGATATAATCTTGACCTTCAGGTGTTGAAACCATGTCATTGAAGAACTTCGTAATAGATTCCATTGCTGCTGATTCTTTATTTACAACATAGTATGAAGGTGCTCCGATGAATAATCCATCTGCATTGGTATCAGTACCTAAAGTTTGATAAGGGATGAATCCCATCGCAAAGTCAGCTTCTAATTCTTTTAAGTTAGGATCTTTCCAGTTACCTTGGTGTAAGAATGCTGCTTGACCAGATGCAAAAGCGATATCCATGTCTTCTTGAGTACCAACTGTTAACATTTGTTTTTCAGTGTGATTGAATAATAATTCAACCCAGTCAGCATAGTCTGCCATACGTTGTTCATCGACTTCACCTTTCAAGGTTTGTTCTACAACAGAACGGTCACCATTTTCTAAACCTCCGCCTAAGAATGCGTTAAAGTCGTGGTTCCCCATAATCCATGTTTCGCCTTCTTTAGTAGCATTTGCGACAACCGTTGTTAAGCCTAATTCTTCTTTACGGTTTTCTAAGTCTTCCATCGCTGCTTTTAATGCTTCAAATGAATCTAAAGTCGCTGGATCAATTCCTGCTTTTTCTAATAAATCAGCATTATAAGCTAAACCATACCCTTCAACAGATACTGGGAAGCCATAAACGTCATCACCTTGTTTAAACTCAAATTCAGTTTGGTCTACCCAATCACCTTCTAGCGGTGTTAAGAAATCAGCCCACATATCATATCCAGCTTGACCTTCAATAACAAACACGTCAGGACCATCTCCAGCAGTGAAGTCTGCTTTTAATTGGTCACCTAATGTACAAGAACCAGAACAAACTTTAATCGTCACATCGACTCCATTAGCTTCTCCCCATAACTTAGCATAATTCGTTAAGGCTTCTTGTGTTTCACTTTTATTTGAATATAAAGTGAACGCATCAGCACTTGACGAAGCCGCTGAAACTGATGGGACCGAAAGCATCGTTGCTGCTGCTAAAACTAACCCTGCACGTTTGAAAAATGGAAATTTAACCATATTTTTTCCCCCTAGATAAGTAATATTTATCCTCATTATAGCATTATAAACGTTTTCGTGCAACCGTTTACAAAGTTAAATAATTATGAGAAAGATTAGCACTCTGTTTTCTAAAAAACATTCAATCAATCGCTTTTTATTGAAAACATCGGATTTTTACCTATCAAATAGTTTCTAATCTTTTATTCACTGTGAATGATCTATCACTCGTTAATTAGACAACGATAAACATTGATATATCAAGCTTTCCAAGGTGTTTATTGTGTTCTCATCCATTCATTTTAAGGTTATGATGATGATCTCTTGCTTAAAATCGCACTGAATATTTTTGGCAGAACGGAACTGGTTCAAAAAATTCTGTTACCGATAACAGTTTATATTTTTCACGAAGATGAGGAACCAAACGGATTTTTTAAATTTTGTCCCTCCTTGACCTAAGAGCGATTGGGGTACTATACAATCGTAAAAAGTTAGGTTAGGTTCCTGTTGCCAAATATAACTACTTTTTAGTGCTTATTTATTTATATTTTACGAGTTTGCATTCAAATGACGCACCTTCACTCACATCCCAAACGTCAATTTAGAATCGTGGTGACGATGAAGGATAATCGAACGGATAATTAGAAAACAAGTAATAAAACCGATGATATTGACAACAATAGCTCTCTCTATTACAAAAAAACACCTCTCAATTGGATGAATCTCTGGCATTTAAAATGCTCGGTCATTTGAGAGGTGATTTTGATAAGTTTTATTTAATTAAACATAAAGGTGCATTGGATAAGTTGTAAACTCTGTTGGGCGAGCTTTTTCAGAAGTGACAAAGCCAGGTGCTGCTGCTAGAACACTTGGAATGCGGTTAACAATCGTTCCACATGTTAAAGCAACAGTGTCAGGTTTCTTCAAGGTGAATTCCATATCGGGTTCCCCTGTAATATACCAATCACACATATCACCATCTTCTGGGCGATAGACTTTTCCAATACATTCAACTTCTAATTCAATTCCCTGATTGGTTTTAATAGTTGTAACAGCTGACATACCGGTAGCTTGACCTGCTGGTATCACGCGTCCTAATGTTTCAGATTCAATATTTTCATCTAAAGTATAAGGAACCGATTTTTGTGATATCTCAATAATAGTCCAGTTCATTTTTGAACAAATGGCTTCCGCAGCATTCCACATATAGGAAGGGAAACTTTCTGCTGAAGCAATTTCTTTATCAAACTTATCTAAATCATAACCAGCCCCATGTGCTTCTGCTAAGGCTAATCCATAATCTTCCACATTATAAGAAACGACGCCTTTAATTTTCTTCACTTGATTCATTCCGGCTAACATCAAACAAGGCATATTAATCCAATAAATATCTTGCATACCAGAACCCATAATCGTCACGCCATTTTCTTTAGCAATGCGATCTAAACGATTCGTTTCTGCCGGTGAGGTGTTCCAAGGATAAATGGCTTCCTCACAAGTAGTAATGACATTAACTTTATTTTTCAACGCCAACTCAAAAAACTCATACATTTCAGGCATATATGAGAAGATAGTCACAATCGCAATATCCGCTTGACAACTGTCAAAGACTGCTTGAGCATCATCCGAAATCTTAACTCCTGTTTTATAGCCTAATTCTGCATAATCTCCTACATCTTGTCCTACAACTTGTGGATTATTATCAATCGCCCCCACTATCTCGACATCATGCTCTACCAAATAACGAAGAATCACTTTTGACATTTTCCCACAACCATACTGAACTGCCTTCACTTTATTTAACGCCATTTTCAACACTCCTTATTTGTATTTTTTATCACAATTAAAGTATAATGTCTATAGTAACTATAGAGTCAAGGAGGGTTTTTAAAATGGATAACTTATTGAAAATAGGCGAGTTTGCCCGTATTAATAATATTCCAATACAAACGTTGCGCTATTATGACACTATTGGATTAGTACCACCTTATAAAGTTGATAACTTCACAAATTATCGTTATTATCACATTAACCAATCGGCTATTATTGATATTATTCAATATTTAAGACAGCTTGATTTTTCCATTGAACAAATTAAAAGCATTCTTTCTGACCAAAATTCGCGACGCTTACTAAATGAAATTGAAGATCAAGCACAACAGTTATTGTTGGAGCATCAACAGTTGACACAAAAATTAAAAGAACTCGATCTTTATCGGCAATCGGCTCAACTCTACATCGAACATCAAAATTGTCCTGAGCTTAGTTTTGACTATTTACCTAAACGTGAAGCACTCACCTATACCCTCGAAAATAATATTTACCAAATGAATGATGAAGGTTATGAAAAATGCTTGCGTTCATTTAAAAACACGCTCGTTAATGAACAAATTATCCCTGCTCCCTTTATGCGCATTGGGACAGTGATGGATAAACACAACTTTTGTACCCAAAACTGGTTCTCAAACAAAATGTTTATTATTAATTCCAAATTAAGTGCGACCGATACTCTAATTCCTTATACATTTCCAAAAGCGCTCTATGCAATTAGCTATTGTCATTCGTTTAAAGAAGAGCTCGAAGTATTGTCTTGTTTTTGCCAAAACATCAAAAAAGCAGGTTACCAAGTAACCGGAGATTATATTTGTGAAGTTGTCTATGAACATCCTATTCTAAATGAAAATAAACGGCATATGTTTATCCGATTGCAGGTTCCTGTGAAAAAACGAGAGACATCGTTTTAATATAGGTAAGTTTTATCAATTTAAGTGTGGGGATTGATTGCACCCGCGCTTTTTTTGTGGTGAACTTTTCGTCTTGGATGAAAAAAACTCACACTAAATTTTGAAATGAACTTTTATTCTGGGATGAAAAATGACTCGTACTTTTTTGACAAAAGGTGCATCCCCTTGCTATCAGTCAGTTGAATTCAACTTCTGATAAATATTAATCTTTACCAATCTCGCTTCCGTTTCAGATCGTGGTCGTTCTTCTTGTCTAATGAATTCAAAACCATTTTTCTTAATCACCGAGTTGCTGCCAATATTAACATCTTCGGCTTCAATAAATATTTTGGGATATCCTAATTCAAATAAATAAGCGACGACTGCAGCAAAAGCTTCTGTCATGTAACCTTGACTCCAATATTGTTTGCCTAGCACATAACCAACCACGGGCGATCCATCCCAAAACTTCACAATATCAATCATGCCCATTAGCTCGTCGGTCGCTTTCGATTCGATACCATAGCGAACGGTCTGTTCATCTTGATAAGCAACTAACCAACTGGTTAAGATTGCTTGAGTGGTCGCAATCGTTTCATGTGGTTCCCAAGTTAAATATTTTGTCACTTCTGGATCGTTAGCCCACCCATTAAATATTTTCGGTGCATCATCCTCAGTTAATTTTCGTAAACGTAATCGCTTGGTCTCGAGTTCTTTCATTCGCATCCCCTTCAATTATGTAATAATTTTTTCTATTATAACATAGCAGTGCTTTATATTTATAATGAATTCAACTGCCAAATTGCCACTTAAAATCTATTACTTTCAGTTATGCCGTCCTATCTGATTCTCAATTTATAATCTTAAGGCGTCCTAACAATCTCAGCGTCACTAAAAAGCACTTCTTTCTGTCACAATGATTTAATTTCGGTATAATGAAGATAATCACTACTGGGAGGTTATACGATGAGCGCACATAATAAAGCAAAGAAGATAGAAATGAAAGAACCACTCTTTCGAGAAAAAAACTCGACACTGACGATCATTTTAAATCCTCATGAGGAAATTCAGCTTTCCCACGAGTCATTTGACGTTCTCAATCAACTGGAAAATTTTGCGGTCGCTTCCGTTAAAATGCCAGCAGAAACGAAGACTCCGTTTGGGACCGTGACTTATCAATATGGTGATGCTTATCGCTTTTTCCTATTTCAATTACATGAAGCAAGCAATCTTTTGAAAGGTTTACATCTCGACGATTACGACTCTCAATATGTCCAACAATTACATTCGGCAAAGCAAGCATTAACCATCATTCTACCATTCACCCACGAGTTACAGCAGTGTTATCAATTACAACTCAGTATCGCCAATCTGTTAGTTCCGAAGATGATGGGGCTTATTGATAAAAATGCCCAACGACTCTTATGTCGCCGGCAAGTCGAAATGATTGCCCAATCGCATTATCTACCAGACCCGACAATGCTGTTTTCAATCCAAGCGGTTCAACGCTCAGGTAAAATTTGGCTTCATACACATGGGCTGATTCGCTGTCAGTTAACCGAACTTGAAATCTTGAATGTAACGAAAGACACTTACCAAGATTTTTATTATTTAATCATGCATTTAGCGACTCAATTGATTTACTTACGCTTAGAAAAGCCCAATGAGACAGTGGAGCAAACACAGATCCTAGGGGCATTCAATCAGCAGCACCCGATTGTATCCCATACGATTCCTTGGAACCAAGCCTTAAAACATTACCCTAGCCATGCACTCGGTGGTACTGATGACCGACAAGTAGACCATCATTCTTTATCCAGTTTAATTTTTATTTTACTCATTGATGAACATGATGAACAAGAATTGGTGCCTGCTGATAAAGCAAGTCATTTATTCAAACAAGACCCACTTTATACTATCCCGCCATTAGAAATTAAACGCGAAAAATTAGTAGCCCATGAACAATTTCCTCTGTTACTCAAATCCTTCAATAAACATAAAGATTCAGCTACTTGGCTGCCTTTAGTAAAAATTAGCATTCCCCATGGTGAAGATAATCAAGAAAATATTTGGTTTCAGTTAGATGAATTAACTAATGAGATGATTATCGGTAAAGCAACGCAGGATGCTGAATATTTACCGGATATCAAAACCGACACCGTCGCAACCTTTCCCTTAGACCAAATGATTGATTGGATTATTTATACACCCGAAGGTACTATCACTCCAAATGAGGCTTATCGTTTGCTGTAAAATGAATCGACAATCGTTGGCGAATCTCAAGTTCTTCCTAGCACAAAAATAGGAAGAGACGACTCAGGACTCGCCAATTTTTTCTTTTTCCTACAACTTAGCAGTTGTTATTGCATAAAATAGTCCGTTTTTTAGTTTTTTGCTTTGATTTTATGATTTTAACCTAAAAAACTCGAGGTTGGGCATCAACTTGATAAATTTAGTTAAGATTATTGTTCATTAATT
>NZ_BCQX01000022.1 GCF_001552295.1 Globicatella sanguinis NBRC 15551
CTACTTCTGGTCTACTCCCAGAAAACCTCAAGAATTGAAGGCTGGATGTTCCACGAAGTGAACAGGAAGCTGGTGCCATTGCTTTTAAATCACAATAAACTAACAATATCTTAATTATTTAACTTTTAGCGTGTCTCAGATTAACTCCCCATTTTATTTTTTTAATTGTGAATGCAAAAAAGACTATGAGTCATTATTAGTAACGTTAAGCAAAAATTTCGCATGAGCACTCTTGAGCTTTAGCTCTTAGAGTGCCTCAGAATTTTTAATCCGGATGTCCAAAGGACAGAAGGATGTTGCCGTTACTTTTTAATAATGAATCATAGTCAAAATTGCATTTGTCATCGCTCTTTCATGACAATAAACCAATTTATATTACTCTTTAATTATGGATCAAAGTCCACTTGCATTTATCTATTTATCTAATCTTATTCTGCTTTACGACTTTTGTTTTCGACTTCCTTTGTCAAACGAGCCACAAAGTCTTCAAACGATAGCGTTTCAGATTTTTGAGAGCCATAAGGACGCACATTAACCGTACCATCACTAACCTCTTGATCACCAATGACAATTTGATAAGGCACCTTAGACGTTTGCGCTTCACGAATCTTATAACCTAATTTTTCATTACGTAAGTCCATTTCCACACGGAAACCTTGATTACGTAATGCTTCATAAATCTCTTCAACACGATCACCATGCGCATCTAAGTTAACCGGTAATAACACCGCTTGAACCGGCGCTAACCAAGTAGGGAAGGCCCCTTTATACTCTTCAATTAAGTAAGCGACAAAACGTTCCATCGTTGACACTACCCCACGGTGAATTACCACTGGACGATGAGTATTTTGACCATCCTCACCTACATAAGTTAAATCAAAACGCTCTGGTAATAAGAAGTCTAATTGGATGGTTGACATCGTTTCTTCAATACCGATAGCCGTCTTGAATTGAATATCTAATTTAGGACCATAGAAAGCTGCTTCACCAACCGCCTCAAAATAATCATAGCCTAAGTCATCCATCGCTTCTTTCAACATACTTTGAGCTTTTTCCCACATCTCATCATCATCAAAATATTTCTCTTTATTTTCAGGATCACGATAAGATAAACGGAAACGATAATCTGTAATATTGAAGTCTTGATAAACTTCCTCAACTAGATTAATGACACGTGTAAATTCTTCTTTAATTTGATCAGGACGCACGAAAATATGCGCATCATTCAAGGTCATCTCACGTACACGTTGTAAACCAGATAAAGCCCCAGATTTTTCATAACGGTGCATCATACCTAATTCTGCAATACGAATCGGCAATTCACGATAGGAATGAATATCATCTTTATAAATCATCATATGGTGCGGACAGTTCATCGGACGAAGCACTAACATTTCACCGTCACCCATATCCATTGGTGGGAACATATCATCTTGATAATGATCCCAGTGACCTGAAGTCTTATATAAATCCACTTTAGCCATGATTGGAGTATACACGTGATCATAACCTAAAGCAACTTCTTTATCCATAATATAACGCTCAATAATACGACGAATAGTTGCGCCCTTTGGTAACCAGAATGGTAAACCAGAACCAACTTCTTGACTAATCATAAATAAGCCTAACTCTTTACCTAATTTACGGTGGTCACGTTCACGCGCTTCGGCACGTAATCTCATAAACTCATCTAAATCAGCTTGATTAAAGAAAGCCGTCCCGTATACACGTTGCATCATCTTATTGTTTGAGTTACCACGCCAATAAGCACCCGCTAATGATAACAATTTAAAGACTTTAATTTTACCAGTTGAAGGCACATGCACCCCACGACATAAGTCGGTGAAATCTTCTTGAGTATAAACGGTAATCACTTCATCTGCTGGTAAATCATTAATTAACTCTACTTTATATGGATCATTTTTAAAGATTTCAAGCGCTTCTTCACGTGATGCTTCACGACGAACAATCGGATAGTTTTGTGAAATGATTTTTTTCATTTCTTTTTCAATTGCTGGTAGATCATCTTCCGTAATCTGTTCTTCCTTATCTGTATCATAGTAGAAACCTGATTCAATCGCTGGCCCTACCCCAAAATGAACCCCTGGGAATAAACGAGTCATCGCATGCGCCATTAAATGGGCCGTTGAGTGACGTAAAATTTCTAATGCTTCTTCACTCTTGTTCGTAATAATCTCAATGGAACCATCTTCCATAATCGGTCTTTCAAAATCAATTAACTCACCATTTAATTTTCCCGCTAAAGATGCTTTTGCTAAAGATTTACTAATTGACTCTGCGACTTCACGCGTTGTTACACCTTGTTCATATTCTCTTGTATTTCCATCTGGAAAAGTTAAGGTAATCATCGCCATTTTATATTTCCCCCAAAATATTATTTTTTCAACAAATAAAAAACGCCCCATTGCATATTTTTACAATACACAATGGGACGACTTCAAGACGTGGTTCCACCCAATTTTCATCAGTCAACTGATGCTCTATCAGCTTAACGCGCTTAAACGTCTACCGTTACTCTATTCGCAGTAGCATCTTACAAAGGGGTAAATCATTAGTGGATCTAAGGCGTTGCACCAACCCGCCTCTCGCTAAAACACACACTAATCATCCATGTCTTTGTTACTTGTCGATTTCTGTTTCCTATTATGCCACTAAAAGACTTTGAATTCAAGCTTTCATCCTATTAAAAACTAATTTTTAATAAAAAGACAACGTTTCTTAAGCCTGATAACGTTTTTCACCATCTAAATAAGTTGCTTCTAATGTTAATTCAGGCGACACCACAATGAAGTCCGCATCCAATCCAGGTGCGATACGTCCACAAACATCATCGATGCCCACTGATTTTGCCGGTGATAATGAAGCCATTCTTAGAGCATCAGCGACATCCACTAAGCCCCAATCATAAACATTTTTAACACCTTGTTTTAACTCTAAGATAGAGCCAGCTAAATTACCACCTTCTTTAAGACGGGCTGCCCCCTCTTTAACAATGACGTCAAACTCACCTAATTTCGATTCACCGTCCCCCATACCCCCGGCGCGCATACAGTCAGTAATTAAGACTGTTTCTTCAGGTCCTTTCGCTTTTACGACTACTTTAGCAGCACCCGGATGGACATGATGACCATCACAAATTAATTCAGCAAAGGTGCCGTCAGAACTTAAAGCCGCACCTACCATGCCAGGATTACGGTGATGGAGTCCGCTCATCCCATTATAAGTATGGATAAAAATATTCGCGCCATTATCGACAGCATCCATCGCTTCTTCATAAGTCGCATCACTATGGGCTAACGCCACATGAATATCTTTTGACTTCGCAAATTCAATAAACTCTTTTACCCCTTGACGTTCCGGCGCAATCGCAATTTTATTGACTAATTGATTGGATAATTGATGCCATTTATCTAAAACAGGAATCGACGGATCGGACATATATTTAGGATTTTGAGCGCCTTTATATTTTTCAGTAAAGAACGGCCCCTCTAAGAAAATCCCTCTAATTTTGGCCCCTTCTACTTCTTGATAATGTTCGCCAATCGTTTGACAAACCGCATTTAACAACTCTACTGATGACGTTAAAGTAGTCGGTAACCAAGAGGTAACGCCACACTCTAATAATCCATTTGACATGACTTTAATCCCTTCAAAATCATTGTCCATTACATCATGCGATTTGTAGCCATGAATATGCGTATCCACTAAGCCCGCCGAAATGATAGAGTTCGAATAGTCCACTACTTCAGCACCTGCTGGTACCTCTTTAACGACTTCACCAAACTTGCCTTCATTTATTTCTAAATACGCATCCTCTACTACTTCCTGCTCTAACACGATGCCCTTTGCTTTTACATAATAAGTCATCTTCCCTTGCCTCCTTATCTTCTTACTCTATTATACGCCTAATGACGGAATCTTAAAACCAAAATGACAGTGGAAAATAAATTTTTTGGATAAAGACATCAAATTGATTCAATGAAAAAGTCATGGCCTCTTCTGTTCATCTCATCGATAGAATTAATCATTCTATTTGCAAAACAGATAATACTCGCTCCACGCCAATCGCAAACAAGCAACTAGCCGAATTAAAGTAACTTTTACATTTATTATTTCTATCAGTTGATTAAAATTTCGATTGTATACAGTCAACTTGCTTTACCCTTTTTATCGAACTGGCTTTTTACCATTAGCATCGATATTATTAAAAAATACTTTACACATTTGCCATTTATGTTAAAATTTTTAAGAGAATGTACTACCAAATGAAAAATAGTACCAGCACTTTGATGCCAATAGAGATTGCGGTGACTGATACTCACCTTGAAGATTGTAGGCTAAATAAGCTGTCTTCTACAGTCGAACCTGGCATTACTAACTTCGGAGGTGTTTTATGAGTGAATCATAAAGAGTTCAAATGGGTCATTTACCAACCTATATTACAGAAAATAATTAATCTCATAATGGTCGTATTAATCTCTTTCAGATTATTATATCCTATCATAATTGAGGCGGAAACTTCTTCGGAAATCACCCCAACGGAATTTTATAATCAAACACTTGCGATATTTAATGAGGAAGGTTTATACCATAATGAACAGCCATGGATTGACTATTATGACGAGTATCAACAATCGCCTTTAGAATTTAATAGTTTTGCTTCGATGATGCTGGAACTAACTAAAGCGTTAAGAATTGTCGGTGGTAAGCATTCCTTTATTGTTAAAAAAACCTCTCATATTGACAAAGATCAACCCGATTTATTTAAATATCCTTCTGTTGAAACGTTGGAAGATGGCATCCTTCACATCAGTTTGCCGGAAACATATAATTTCTTCACTGTGAGTAACAATGGCACTGATATTACTACGGAATTTAATAAATACACTGAAACGGTTCTGAATCCTATTGAAGAAAATCGTCAAAATATAAAAGGTATTGTTTTAGATTTAAGAAATAATACGGGTGGTTCTCATGCCATCTTATTTGCAACGACTAATTTCCTTTTTCCTGACGGTAATCTCTTATCATTTTACAATAATAAAGATGAAAAAATCGGTGGTATAAAAATTGACAATACGACCCTATCTGTAGCAAATAACTATGAGAATACTTATGCCATAAAACGACTCAGTCAATTAAATGTTCCCGTTGCGGTCTTAATTAATGAATATACCTCCAGTGCGGCAGAATTACTGGCAATTGCGATTAAAGATGCTACAACGATTGACAGTAAACTATTCGGTAAAACATCAGCCGGATATACCTCCGTTTTAAGTGGGTATGCCCTTAGTAACGACACGGACCTTCTATTAGCGACAGGCTATTTAAAAAGTAATGAAGGTACCGATTATAAAGATACTCCTATCGTGCCTGATGTCGATTCAAAGACACCTTTGGATGATGCTTTACAATGGCTAAGTAAGACCTCTTTAGATTAATACTATTTTGTAGTGACCTCAAAAAGTTAGACAAGAAAATCTAGTCTTTTGGGGTCACTTTACTCGTATTTATTTAAGGAGCTGTTTTAAAATACTACTTTTGGTAGGTCTGCTTACTTTTTTATGTAATCTAATTTAAAATGCCATTTTGGAAAACAGTGGAGCAAAAGCCTTAAAATAATTGCAGAATATTTATAATGCCCCCTAAATCCAGACAAAGAAATGGGCAGACGAAGCGAAATTTATTTAATTTTCTACTTCTTTCCCACTCCCAAAAAAATCCTGGATAGATTGATTCTACCCAGGACTTAAATTTATTATTGAGTTGTGTTGGCTTCTTGTGCTTTACTCTCTTGACTAACCATTAAATCGGCTCATCATCGACTCTACATTTTTAATGACAACCGAAATGGAACCATCCGGCTGATTGATGAACTCGACGATATCAGGATTATCATACAATTCAATTGGTATAAAAAGTTCAATGCCATTGGCGAGTTTAAACTTTTGCTTACTATACTTTTTCTCGTATTTTGGTACATTGGTCACGACAATTTTTTCTGGTACTTCTTTCTCAGCGATTTCTTCTTTAGCGGCAGCTAAAGCCCCTGTGTTATGTTCAAAGACTTTTTCAATTACGGCTTCACTATCAATTTCATTAGATTCATCTAATTGATCATAAATCACCTTTTGTGCTGTAGCCATTACTTCATAAGCCGGTTCGTCATAACGCTTGGCAACCGAGTTAACAGTACGTCTAATTTGCTTGATATGAGTGGGAGTGGGTTCTGGTGGCATGATACCTAATACTTCCTCAGAGAAATAAAGTTGCTTCGTACCTTCAATCTCATAACGTTTTTCCACTAATTGATACACCATGGTAGCTCGATTTAAGATAAAAGCTTCGGATGGTTTAGCCGTTGGACTTGGTAAAATGGCATGGTTTTGAATTAATTGATTACTAATCCCTTCTTCTACTTCAAGAAAATGAGTAAATGAAGACTGATAATCTAAACGCAAGATACCAAAATAATGCTCTTCTAATTCATCACGACCTTCAAAAAACAAATAATCAGCAGCCGGAATATTTTCTGCTGGTGCGATAATGTTATAGATTTTATTGGCTAAATCACGGGTCACTTCTTCAAAAGAACGCTCTCCGGTGACCATCGGATAAATAATAGAATCACTCGCTAACGTTTCAAACTTATAATCTGACTTTTGAATTTTAACAATAAGACGGTTAATGTAGTCTTGTACATAACCGTCCTCTAAATTCATTAAGTTATCGGATAGATAAAGGTTACCGGAATCTTTATCTAGTATATGCAACATCGCTTTTTCAATAATTAACATGGCACACTCTTTTATAAGGCATCAAATTCGCTAGCATCAACATCCGTTAATACAGCAATCCAATTATCATTCGCATCTTCGCTATTTAATAAAGCGGGATTATCGATAGCAGCCTCATTGATTTTGACAATTTTACCTGATAAAGGACTCGGAACTTCAATCGCCGCTTTCGAAGCTTCTAAGTTTAATAAAGTATCATCGGCTTCAATTTCTCCAATATTCGCAATATTAACATAAGAGACATCACCGGCTTCCTCTTGTAAACAAGGGGTCATTCCGATAATATAATGATTGGCTTCTTGTAAAACCCATAATTGTTCTGTCATTTTTTTCATTATTAATTCCTCCATTTTCCTTAAAAAGAAGCCCCGCTATTGCTAGCAAAGGCATCTTAATGTTCAATTAAAACTCAAATTGATTGTCATTAGCAAACATATAACTGCGATGATGGTATTTCATCGACATAATTAATCCGACACCGATTAAATTACTTAATAAGGCCGATCCCCCTTGAGATATAAAGGGTAATGGCACCCCGGTAATCGGTAATAAACCAATCGTCATACCGATGTTTTCTAAAATATGAAATAAAATCATCGAAATAACGCCACCCGCAATATATGTATAAAATTCATTTTTCGTCTCAAAACAAGTTTGAACCATTTGATAAATTAAGACAAAATAAATGAATAATAAGAATGCTGCTCCCATAAAACCAAAGTTTTCAGCTATGGTTGTAAAGATAAAGTCAGATTCACGAACCGGCACATTCACTTCTGAAACACCAATTCCTTTACCTACTAGACCACCAGAACCAATCGCCAATAAGCTTCGAGATAATTGGAACGCATCGCCCTGGGTGTCGCCGAAGGGATCTAACCATGAATGAATACGGGATAATTGATAAGGCATAAAACCGATTTTGAATAAAATATCTTCATGGTACATCGCCATATAAATTAAGCCGCCACCTGTTATGGTCACAAATAAAAAGACGGGAATAATAATTTTCCATGCGATTCCGGATAATAATAACATTCCTGCGGTAATAGATAACACTACCAAGTTTGTTCCCAAGTCATTTTGTAATTGAATTAAAACTAAAGCCGGTAAGGCAAATAATAATACTTTCCCTATTAAAATAAAGTCTGATTTAACTGTCCGATTGGTAAATTTATTATTATGTTCAGTAATTACCCGTGCTTGAAAAACAATATAAGCCGGTTTAAATACCTCTGAAGGTTGAAACGAGAAGCCCCCAATTCTAAACCATGAATGGGCCCCCGTTTCTGCTGCTGTCTCACGGTCATAAAAAATTAAGACCAAGACCAGTAACAGCAATCCAAAACCATATAAATAAGTTGAGAGTTTCCAATATTGTTCACTATCAAATTGCATTGCCAGAATGACGGTAATTGCGCCTACCGCATACCATAAAGCATGCATTAACGTCGCTCTTAAGTTTTCGCCATCAATCATTACGGTTGTCGCATAAACACTGACAATCCCAATAATAGCTAAAATTAAGACGGTTAAAATCAATCCATAATCTACCCGATTGTCGTGATAAGCGACTAATCGTCTTGTTTTCGCCATAAATCTTATCCTTCTTCCTGAATCGTTTATTTGGTAATTTTAAGTGGAGCCACTGTTTTTGCCGCTTGATAAGTTTTAAAATGTGGACTTCTTGCTTGAAATTTCTCTACTTCGGTTGTCTCTGCTACCATTTCTAAATAATCACGTTCACAATAATCATGATAGAGAACCGCTGCATAGGCTCCTAAAGAGATAACCATCATATTATAATACAACCAGATAATAACCACAATAAAAATTCCAATCGCACTGTTACTGTCGATATTTTTATTAAATGATAAATAAACGGTAAATAATTGTGAGATCAAGCCAAAACCAATCATAGCTACAATCGCACCCACACTCGCGTATTTTGGCGACCAATTAACATTCGGCATAAACTGATAAATCGAAAACATTAAAATAAACAAACTCAATAGCCCAATCAAGCCACTATTTTGCAAAATGGCGCCTACAAAGGGAATCTCAATGCCAAAGGTACTGGTGAGATAATTTAATATGGTTTCACCAAATACAAAGACCAATGTTAGTGAAAATATTAAAACGACTAAAGCTAAAGTAAACACATAAGCAAACCCTCTTGATATAAGAGCATTTTTACGTGGCTCGGCTTTAAAAATCGTATTTAAAATACGTTGAACGGCATTAAAGACATTTGAGGCTGGCCAAAGTGAAATAATTAACCCCAGAGATAATGCTTTAACACTGGTACTCGCAATATAGCTTTCTAATATTGGTACAATTACGTCACTCACTTCAGCAGGCATGGCATCATTAATGACCGATACAATTTGATCTGAAGAAAACGGCAATACAGCAATCACATTGGCTATTGCTAATAATAATGGTACTACGGCCCAAATGATATAAAAGGACAACTCAGCAGCATAACTACCAAATTTCCGTTGGGGATTAACCGCTAACACCTTCAATAATCGTTGGACAGTCGTCGGTTGCTCATTCACCATAGACTTGCTCCTTTCGTCTTTTATACTCTACTACAATACCATATTTAGAGCGAATTTGCACTCTAAGACCATTACTTTTTAAATTTGAATGCACGGGTAAAAATGATATAATACAATTGTTAACTATTCAAAATATCATGAAATGAGGAAATAGGCAATTAGCAGAAGTTAGTAGTCGATAAGCTACGAAGCAAAATGAGATTGGGCAAAACGCTAAAAAAGCGTTTGATAATTTTATCGCGCTGGGGTGAATGGTGTCAAACTGTAACTTAATAACTCGTTTGTGATTTTCGCACAGTTATAGTTGATAGACGAAGCAAAAATTATTTAACTTTCTGCGTATGGTCATTCCTGGCCGGCCGATTTAGTCAGCGGAACGTTATGTATTCGATTTTGGACTTTTCACCCTTTCTATCACCTCTATAATTATGATTGAATAATATCTAAGCAATTGGATGAACTTTTGGGTTTTTTAGATTTTCCCGAGAATAAAAAAATGCTCATTATTATTTACAAGGAGAGTGCATATGTCTACAGGAGTTACTTTTTATTTTATGCGTCACGGAGAAACAATGTTAAATCGCTTGGAGCGAATTCAGGGATGGGCAAATGCACCATTAACCGAAAAAGGGATTCAAGATACCCACCGCAGTGGTAAAGGATTAGCTAACGTAAAGTTTGATGCGGTTTATACTAGTGATTTAATGCGTACCATTGAAACAGCGCAAATTATTTTAGAAGAGAATCATTACGCACAAGAATTAACCATTCATCCAATGGTGGAATTTCGTGAAGTTCATTTTGGCTTTTATGAGGGACTTGATGCCAATCAATTATGGCGTGATGTCCGTGAACATATTGCCAATGTGAGCGATGTGACAGACCGTAGCCAATTAACTGCAGATGTCTTTTTAAACACCGTCCATGAATTAGACCCTTATAAATACGCTGAAAACTATCGCCAATTTTGGACACGTGTTGAAAGTGGCTTATTAGAATTGTTAAATCGTCATGCTGGTACAGAACAAAATGTTTTAATCGTCAGTCATGGATTAACCATTCAAAACTTATTACATGGCTTAGTAGCAGATTTCAATGAACAAGAGCGTTTAAATAATGCATCAGTATCAGTTGTTCAATATATCGATGGACAGTTTCGTTTATTAAAATATAACGACACCAGTCATTTTACCGACTAATACTATCGTTAGCGCACCAAATTAACAAAGTGGGCAGCTGATAGTGCATAAATAATGATTTACTCAAGATGTCTACTTAATGCAAATAAAAGAGATTAAACTCGTCTAAACAGATGCGGTTTAATCTCTTTTTATGTTGAAACGAGCAATCGACTGAACGCTTGACCAAAACAACTGTGATCAAGCTCTTTTTATTTTAAAAATAGATGAAGAAAGAAGACTGGACAAAAGTTCAAACTTTCAACCCAGTCTCTTTGATAATCATTTCATCTATCTATCATTAATTTTATTTTTTCTTTCTCAAAAAGTAATAGCCACATCCCACTAGTGTTAAACCAGTGATAATGTTCAAGTATTTATTTCCCCATAATGGGCTCACTGCTACTAGGAAAAAACCTAAAGCCATGAGAAAAGTAGCGCCATTTTTTTCCATCACATTACTCAGCTTTTACTTTGTTAGCAGAGATAACAAATGGTAACCAAATTAAGAATGATACTAGTAAGTTAAACAATGAAACCAAACCAGCCATAAGACTACCACCAGTTGCTAAGTAAGCAAAGAGTCCTGGAGGTGTAATCCAAGGAACAGCTAAGAATACTGGAGGAATTAAACCAGCAGCGGTTGCCAAGTAACCAATCGTTGCACAAATAGGTGGAACGATTAACCATGGAATCACAAATTGAGGATTTAATACAATTGGCATTCCAAAGATAACCGGTTCGTTAATATTGAAAACTCCCATTGGTGCTGCTAATTTTGCTATTGTTTTATGATCTTCACGTTTTGATAGTAAGAAAATCGCAATGAGTAAACCTAAAGTAACACCAGAACCACCCATTTGAGCATAAGCATCAAATGAACCACGTGTCCAAGTCCAAGGTAATTGAGCAATATCTTTAGTTGCTTCATAAATAGCGGTATTTTCATTTAAGGCTACGCCATAAATACCATCCATTACGGGAGCCAATACATTGTGTCCGTGTAAGCCAAAGAACCAGAATAATTGAACTAAGAAAGTTAATAAGATAACTGATCCAAGCCCTTGTGATAAGCCCATTAATGGCATTTGAATGTATGTTGACACTAAATCATTAATAGCTTTTCCTGTTAAAGCAAAGGCTATGAATGCGACAATTGCTGAAGCATAGATAGCAGCTGTACCAGGGATAATTGCAGCAAAGGCTTTGTTAACTGCAGGTGGCACTGTATCTGGTAATTTAATCGTAAAGTTCTTATGAGTTAAGGTCGCATATACCCAAGTCGCTAAAAATCCAATAATTAATGCGGTAAACAAACCAGTTGCGCCGGCATATTTTAATGCAATCGCACCCCATTCACTCGTTTCTAAAGTTGAAACGCCATCAACTGACATGACATTTAATCCTAATTTGGTTAAGCCGTCAATCAAGGAAGAATCGGCCCCTTCTAAAGGCGTCATGATGTTTAATGATTGGGGCATTGTTGAAATGAATGATGCAAAAGAGATTAATCCCCCAGCTAATGGGTTCACTTTATACATCAAGGATAAGTTATAACCAAAGGCAAAGGCGAAGAATAAAGCCATAATCCCGATGGTACCGAAGTATACATATCCGTTAATATCGATAATTGGTTGCATTGCTGCAGCAAAACCGGTCCAACCTAAACTGGTTGGAATATCACGTAAGAAGACATTTAGTAAAACTGCTACTGACCCGGCCATTGTGATAGGCATCATCGCAATGAATGAGTCACGAATCGCTACTAAATGACGTTGTGATCCGATTTTTCCAGAAATTTCCATAAATTTATCTGAAAAATTTGACATAAAATTTACAACTCCTAAATTGTTTTATTTTGATAGATAGATTGAAATAGTTATTTCGTTTGATGGGTGTGGATTAACTCTTGGTACCAATAGTAACTATCTTTTTTCAAACGCTCTAAAGTTCCTTCTTCGACTTCGTGTTTGTCCACATAGACAAAACCGTATCGTTTTTGATAACCATTTAACCATGATAATAAGTCGGTAAATGACCACGTACAATAACCTAACAACTCCGTTCCATTTGCCACTGCTTCATTCATCGCGGCAACGTGACCTTGTAAATAGTCAATACGATATTGGTCATGAACTTTACCATCTTCGGTTAATTTATCATACTCTCCTAAACCATTTTCAGTAATTAATACCGGTATATCATAACGACTCGTAATACGTTGTAAGCCTACTTGTAGACCTTTTGGATCGATTTCCCAATCCCAATTCGTCCGTTCGACAAATTCGTTGACAATTCGTTTATAGTGTCCTGGAACACCTGATTCGCCAGATGAACCTTTCTTACCAGTCGTATTCATTTGACCAGCGCCGACACCATCAATTGGATTAAAAGCAATGGTATTAGTTTGATAATAGTTAATACCTAAGAAATCGGGTTTAGCTGAGGCTAATAATTCCATATCTCCTGATTGAATATCTAAAGTGATCCCTTGTTCTTCTAAATAACGAAGAGCTGATTTAGGATAACGTCCCCATAGATAAATATCCATCCAGAAATAGGCATTTAAATTCTCCGCTTTTTCAGCAGCTAACACATTAATTGGATCACTATCCTTGGCATAATTTGGTGAATAAGCAAAACTTGGTCCAATTTTTCCATCTGGAACCATTTCATGGAAAGTATTAGTCACTTTTGCATTCGCTAAATTAGCAATATGGTTAACATTGTACATCCGTTGAGTATCTTTTACACCTGGAGGGTGCATTGCTAACTGGTAGCCTAAACTAACGAATACATTTTGTTCATTTAAACTAATCCAATATTTAACACGGTCTCCAAAACGTTCGAATAAAACTGAAGCATATTCATTAAAGTCATCAATAATTTGACGATCTTCCCAACCACCATATTCATCCATTAAACATTGTGGTAAATCCCAATGATATAAAGTCACCAAGGGTTCAATATCATTTTTAATTAATTCATCGATTAAATCAGAATAGAATTTAATCCCCGCTTCATTTACTTTCCCACGTCCATTGGGTAAAATACGAGTCCAAGCAATGGAGAATCGATAGGCTTTTAAGCCCATTTCAGCCATTAAAGCAACATCTTCTTTATAACGGTGATAATGATCAACTGCGACATCTCCCGTCGTTCCTTTGAAAGTTGTTCCAGGAATACGGACGTATTCATCCCAAACAGATGGTGATTTTCCATCTTCATTCCATGCGCCCTCAATTTGATAAGCAGCTGAAGCAGACCCCCACAGGAAATCAGGTCTTAAATTTGACACTATTTCTTTCAATTCTTCGCCTACTTTCTTGTATTAATTTGTTGACTAGTTGTTTTAGCAAAAGATTCCAAACCGGTTAATTGTGCGTCAATTTTCTTTTTCACACTAGAAGCAAAAATTTTATCCATGATCCATGCATTGGCTTTATGGAAAAATCCTGCTGGCTCATATACTTGGATATAAGTTACTTCTGTTTTTTTATCGGTAATGGCTCTTAATTGATATTCAACTTCTTGTTTACCTTGATTAGATCCATAAACAACGCAATAACGTGTTGGTCGCTCAAACTCCTTAACTGTCAATCGAATACTATTTTGGTTATTACGACCAAATTTTTTTATATACGTTAAACCTTCGACAATGTCGCTATCTGCTAATTCTATATCAGTGTTAGCATAGTAATCTTGTTTAAATGACAGTGTAATGGCATCAAAAACATCCTCAATTGGGACATTTAATACTTTGGCTACTTCCACCTTACTCATCCTCTGTTAATCGATCAATTTTTTCATGTAACTCAATAATTTCTTTTGCTACGTCAATAAATGTTAAAGCTGTCATTAAATGATCTTGACCATGAATCAATAATAAAGACAGTTCCACACTATCGCCAGATGCTTCTTGCGTTAATAAAGCTGTTTGTGATTTATGTGCAGTATTCAAGGCAGTATTTGCTTCAACAATTAATGTCTTAGCTTCTTCAAATTGACCCGCTTTTGCTGCACGAATGGCTTCGACTGCTTTTCCTTTGGCGTCTCCTCCATGCATAATCAGCCCCATGACTTGTTCTAAATTTTTTGGTTCTGCCATCTTTATTCTCCAATCATTTCCATGGCATAGTTAAAAACATTAGTACCATTCATTGTGCCGTAATCCATCATATTGATATCACTTACTTTTATATTAGGTTCAAATTTTTCTTTGTATTCTTTTAACATGAATTTCACTTGTGGTCCTACTAATAACACATCAATGTCTTTAGCTGCTACTTCGCTATCCACTTCTGAAACAGGCACAGCCCAGATTGTTGCTTCAATACCTTTTTCTTGAGCTGCTTTTTCCATTTTTGTCACTAACATACTTGTAGACATTCCTGCATTACAAACTAACATAATATTTTTCATTTTCTGTTCCTCCAATTATTTTTGTAATAAACTAATAAATATATTCACCAATTGTTTAAAATCTGGTCGTTGTAACAATAAGGCTTGTGCCATTTCATTATTAACAAAATCGACCAAACAAGGTGAAATGTACTTCATTTTTTCATTGCTACCTTTTGATGGCGATAGTAAAAAGATAAAACGTACAGACGGATGCTCTTCACTCCAGTATAATGGTTCTTTACAAATGCCCACCACGACTTGTTCAGTTAAACTCATTGGAACTGTTGGATGTGGAAAGGCTAAACGTTCTCCATAAACCACTGGACTATACGTTTCACGTAAACTTAATTGATGCATCATCTGATCTTTAAAATCAGGTTTTTCGGCCTCATTAAGTAATAAAATCATTTGTTCTAAAGCGGTATTTTTATCGATAATTTCTTCAAAGTAAATAAATTTTTCTTTACTAAAAATTTCTTTTGCAATTTGTTCGGCTTTAAGTTTTTCTAAAGCTTCTTTTTGATGTGGTTCATTTTGACGAGATGAGCTAGTGCGAATATATTGTCTAATTTCACGTACTTCATCTGAAGTTAGAAAGACACTCACATGTACGACCGGTGTTAAAAATAGTAAATTCGATAAATTAATTGAAGAAATGATTAAATCAATCCCTTTCAACCGTTCTTCATTTACCTCATAATAGCCAACCACATCCACAATTTTGATGCTACCACCAAACTCATTTTCTAGTCGATTTTTCAGCATCATCGCACTTCCAGTTCCAGTTGCACATACAACCAGCACTTGCAGTTTATTACGGTTTACATCACGCTCAATCGCAGCTAATACATGGATTGCAATATACGCCCACTCGTCATCTAACAATTCTTGTCCTTCTAATAATGGCATCTTGGAAAAATGTTGTTTAGTAATAGCTAATATTTCTGGAAACTTTGTTTTAATCTCCTCAACTAATGGATTTGATAATTGAATTTTATTCTTTAATCGAATGATTAGCGGATGAAAATGCGCTGTTAAACCATTGATTAATACTGTATCCGTCGCTAAATTCATTTCGATTTCCTGACAGATAGCTTCCAAAACATTCAGTATTTGATTCTTTAGGCTATTGGGTTCATCTTTACTTTTATCAACTTCTTGTGCTAATTGGGTCTGTTTAACTTTTAAATGTAAGGCTATATAATTCGCTTCCTCAATTGGAAACTTGACATTAAAAGCATTCTCTAATCGATATAAAATTCTTAAAGCTACTTCGTATTCTTTGGATTTTTGAATATCTGGGGCAACTTTAAATTCTTTGATTGAATACCCCGTGCGGATACGCTTAATCATTAAGGCAATATGTAACACCAGATTATGCACAACATAGTCCGATAATTTTAATAAAGCATCTCGACACTCATCAATTACTACAATAGTAATTTCAGCAAAATTAATCTCTGATAACAACGTACCACCAACAAAAGCAAACATAGAATCATCAAAAGTATCAATAAAGAAATAGTCCATCATAAAATGACGAATATCCGACTCGACCCCTTCAATTTGAATGCCATCTTTATTATTTAACAATTGCAAACCATAGCCTTGTATCTGTTGACGAATATCGTTTAAAACATTGGTTAAAGTTGTTTTACTAATATAAAGTTCATCGGCTAAATCATCAAACAATAATGGCGCATCATTAAAAAATAATTTATTTAACACATAGTGCTGGCGATCGGTTGACTCTTCAACTTGGGTAATATCCGTCATTGACTTCTTTGAAGTTAATGTTTCTTGCCAAAAAATTTCAAATTCTAGGGCATGAGTAATTTCTAAAAGATAACCATTCCCAGGTTTAGAGATTAAACGAGCACCATGACCTGCAATTATTTGCGCCAATTGCTGTAAATATTTGCGAGCCGTTCGATCGCTAGTATCAATTTCTTTTGCAAGTTCAGCACTAGATAAATAATGTGTTTTATTTTTTAATAAGCATTCCAATAAACTTACTTCTTTTTTTGAAAGCATACATACCTCCTCTCGAATACGAAACCCTTTACAACTATATCTTATCAAATCGTTGAGGAAATATAAAACTGGTTATTTCCGTATCGCTAAGGAAACTCGTCTTGATTAATTAAGTAAATACAATTAATACTCTTCCATTGCTATATAGCTTAGATACTTTTTTATAAATCAGATATTCGTTTCCATCATTAGTTAAAAATTTAACCATTTAAACAAATTATTTGACGCTATTTAGGGGACAGTTTTGTTATGTATGGCACCGGTGTTTTATTCAATGCTCAATAAATAATCATTACCATCTATACAAGCATGCAAATTAAAATATTTTTACTACTCTTTTTCTTCTTTAATTTACACCTACGTTCTTAAACTTTAGCTCTTCTATTTGAAAACTAATCCAAAATTTCCAATTTAAAAGATTGCCATGGTTTTAAATAATCCAATAAAGCAACTGCTTCCGGTAAAATTTCAGCTACGACATTTGCTTTATCACTTACCTCAAAGACTTTCAAGGCAATTTGTAATTCACCTTTATATCGTGTATACAAATCATTGTCAATAATGATTGATCCACGTTGAACGATTTTCACTTGATCTCGTGGTGCAACTGATTGGTCAGCAAATTTTACCCGTGTCATCGTCGACCGAATAACATAATCCGAGATATCCCCACGATAAACATGCAATTCTTCAATAATTTGACGTTCCGTCTCAGTTAATTTTAGGAGAGGTTTCACTGGTAGCACCATTACCTCTTCATTTATTCGTTGGGTCAGTTTTTGAAGTTCCTCTTCGGTAATAAATTGATTGGCAATTAAAATATTATCAATGTGTTCGGTTGCGATTAATAACGCTGCTTGTAATTCAATTGGTAAGTGACGATAATCTTCGACGGTACAAAGCCCCTCTGATAAAGGCCAAGGTCCTTCCGTTGCGGTTCGAGCATTGACAAAGGCGGCCGTTTCAATGCCTACCTCCTTAAATAATTGGTTCATTTTTTCAAAATGTGCAACGGATAAACCGGTAAATTCATGGGGATAAAAATTATGACATGCAATGACATTCTCTAATTTTGCTCCAGCTTCAATTAATTTATTTAGTAAAGTAGCGTCCGTACTCATATTTAACTCAATCTTAATCCCGTAAGGATTCTTGGTTAAGTCCACAATAGCGTCAATATCTAATGCTTCATCTAAGCGTAGACCTTTTAAACCAAATTGATGGGCCTTTTCAATTAAATCTTGATCCCACCCTGCTTGTTTCACAAAAGCAGGGCTAATATCAGCAATTACTTTTAAATGCAGTTGATTGGCATAAGCAATTATTTCTTGATATTTATCAAAAATTGATGTGTTGTCCGTTTCTAATTGAAGTAAACTCATAAAAATTCTGCTTGCACCATATTTCTTTAATAAATCCATGTATTGTTCGGTTTTTTTGACCGAATGATTTTCCGGATAAATAGAAAAACCAAAATTTACCACGCTAATGACTCCTCTCTATCGTTCAAAGCCATTTTGTTCACTTAATTGTTTGAACCAATGTCCTGATTTTTTAATGGTTCGTTGTTGTGTCTCTAAATCTAATTCTACTAACCCATATCGATTCTTATATGCATTGAGCCAACTCCAACAATCAATAAAAGTCCATAACATATAGCCATGGCAATTGGCACCTTCTTCAATGGCACGATGTAATTCAATTAAATGATTTTCTATGAATTCAATACGATAATCGTCTTGAATCATACCATCTACTTTGAATTTTTCTTCGCCTTCAACACCCATTCCATTTTCAGTTAAAATCCAGTCGATATTTCCATAGTTTTCTTTTAAATTTATCGCAATATCATATATACCTGGTTCATATATTTCCCAACCACGATGTGGGTTAATTTTTTTGCCTGGCATATCATACCCTTGGAAATAATAGTTCGGCATAAAAGGTTGGTTCTCATCCCACGGAGTCGTACGAGCTTGAACTCTTAGTGGTTGATAATAATTCACGCCTAAGAAATCAACTGTATGTTCTTTAATAATCGCTAATTCATCATTCGTATAATCAGGTGTTAAGCCATGTTTTTTAATAATTTCAACAAGTTCTCGTGGATACTCACCTAAAACGGATGGATCTAAGAAACTCTTTGTTTGGAATAATTCCGCTATACGAGCAGCTTTTACATCCTCTTCGGATTGACTGCGTGGATAAGCAGGAGTTAAATTTAACACGACACAAATTTTGTGATCAGGATTCGTTTCGTGACAAGCTTTGACCGCTAATGCGCTAGCTAATTGCGTATTATAGGCTACTTGTACCGCTGCTTTCGCATCTACTTTTCCTGGGTAGTGATGGTTACCTAAATAACCACATTCCACTGGTACAATCGGTTCATTGAAGGTAATCCAAGTGTCCACCAAGTCGCTAAATAATTCAAAACACGTTCTAGCATAATTTTCATACGCATCAACCGTCTCTTTCGTCTCCCAACCCCCTTTTTCTTGTAAAGCATAAGGGATGTCAAAATGATAAAGGTTGACAATGGGTTTAACGCCTGTTTCATTAATCCGTTTAAAGACATCACGGTAAAAATCTACCGCTTTACGATTAACTTCACCGACACCATCAGGGATTAAACGAGACCATTGAATCGACGGACGGAAAACTGTGTGTCCTGTTGCCTTAAGCAATTCAATATCACTTTTGTAGTTAGTATAGAAAGTAGAAGTTTGACTTGGGCCAACTTGATTATGGAAACGCTCAGGTTCGATACTAAACCAATAATCCCAATTACTCATCCCTTTACCATCACCAGGAACGGTCCCTTCGCTTTGGGGTCCAGAAGTAGAACTTCCCCATAAAAATCCTTCAGGAAATTGATAAAACTTTTTCTCTTCAGTCATGTTTTTTCTCCTTTATTTTCAATTTTTCAATAATGTCATGAAATTGTGGTAAATATGATTCATGAGCCAATAATAGTTCATTTAAAACAACTTGTGTTCTAGCATCATTGGCAATTAAAGGATGAATCATAAATGCTTGTAAGGCTAAATCATAAGAACCAGTCATCGCCGCTTCAACTGTTAACAATTCCATTTGCTTCATCATTTGTAGATACCCTTTAACAAAGGGTGAAACGGTTGGTACTGCTAATGGAATCGGACCGTTTGCTGTAACTATAGTTGAAATTTCCACCACACAATCCTTTGGTAAATAATCTATTACCCCTCGATTTAATGTTGAAACTGTAAATTGTTCATGGGTGTCGTTAACAATCGCGACAATTAATTGACAAGCAATGTCACTATAATACGCACCACCTCGTAACTCTAATTGTTTAGGTTTTTCATCGGTGTGAGGATTGTGGTAAACAGCAAATAACTCCTCTTCAATTTTTTTCACTTGTTCACCACGTGCGGTGCCTTCTTTAAATTGTTGAATACTATCTTCCAACATTTCAGTTTCAATAAAGAAGTAGCGATGATAATCACATGGCAATAAATGAAGACTTCTTAAAAGCTCAATCGGAAAATCAAGACTGGTAATATTTTTTACACCCTCTACTTTATCCTCTCGTTCTGTCCCATATAGTTTTTCAATTACTTCATCTGTGCGATTGCGCCCTTCATGATCCCACACTTCATGAAAATGAAAATGATTGAGACCCACATGTCTTAGCATTAATTGTTTATCATCTAAGCCTAAAACTTCTGCCGCTGCTTTTTGCTGACCATTCGGAATATTGCAAACACCAATTGATTTTTCCCATCCAAGGTGATTAATCAAAGCCTCAGTAACTATCCCAGCAGGATTAGTGAAATTAATAAGCCAAGCATCAGGACATAACTCTTTCATGTCTTCAATAATTGGTTTATATGCTTCAATCGTGCGAAAAGCTTTAAAAATACCACCGGCACCATTCGTTTCTTGACCTAACATCCCATATTTGAGTGGAATCGATTCATCTAAAATACGGGCATCTAATTGACCTACTCTAAATTGCGAAGTAACGAAATCAGCATCTTTCAACGCTTCACGACGATTTAAAGTACCATAAATCTGCCAATTTAATCCGGCTTTCTTAACCATCCTTTTAGCCAGCTCCACAATCGTTGTTAATTTATCCTGTCCTAATTCAACATCGACAAACCACCATTCACTAATTTGGAGTTTCGATTGTCTTAAAATCATGCCTTCAACCAATTCCGGTGTATAACTAGAGCCACCACCAATTGTTACTAATTTAATGCTCTTCACTTTACCACTCCTTTCAATTTTATTATAGTGAACGCTTACTACAATGTAAATGATTTCATAGTCTCCCTTTTTCCTTAGCGATACGGAAGACAACTTTATAATTTTTTCAATAAAATGTGGTGGATTATAAAGCACTCTGCGGATTATTGACGAACTAAAATTTATGTAAAAAAAGACCATGCAGAAACATTCATTTCTACATAGTCTCAAAAACTGGTTCTATAATTTTTGGTGTAAATGGGAGTGAGCATAAACTTGATAAATTTAGTCAAGTTCATTGTTCATTAATT
>NZ_BCQX01000023.1 GCF_001552295.1 Globicatella sanguinis NBRC 15551
GGTCCACTCCCAACTGTGCGGGGGTAAGCCGACGAAGCGAAAATCATTTGATTTTCTACTTCTGGTCTATTCCCAACTGTGCGGGGGTAGTCCAACGAAGCGAAAATCATTCGCTTTTCTACTTCTGGTCTACTCCCGCTCAGTGATGCCTAGTAAGCACACCATAACTTAAATTTTTAAATTTTAGCTTTATAATCATTCAATATTTTGATAATTATTCCTTTCAATCGTTTATTGAAGGGAATTTTTTTACTAATTACCGATAAATTGTAAAAAAACAGTAGAGATTTACGCATTTAATGTAATATTAAGCAAAAATTTGTTACAATAGATAATAAGAAATTTGATGAGAGGTGTATGAATGATGTCATTAACACAACGAATTAATGAAGATATAAAAGTAGCAATGAAAGCGAAAGATAAAGAAACACTAAAAGTTATTCGCATGTTGAAGGCTGCCTTGCAAAAGGAACAAATTGAACAAACAGAGCCTTTGAGTGAAGAACAAGAAATCACCATTATTGCTAGAGAAATGAAACAGCGTAAAGATTCATTAGCTGAATTTGAAAAAGCAGGTCGTCAAGATTTAGTGGCGCCTTTATTGGACGAAATCAAAATCGTTGAACAATACTTACCAGCACAATTATCAGAAGATGAAATCAAAGAAGCAATAACCAAAATTATTGCAGCAGTAGGAGCTAAAGATAAATCAGCTTTCGGTGCAGTAATGGGGAAAGCAATGGCTGAATTAAAAGGGCAAGCAGATGGACAAGTTGTTAATCGTATCGTAAAAGAATTATTATCATAAGAAAAAGAGGCGAAAATTTGAATAATCCAAGTACATTTTCTAAACAAGTAATTGTCACTAATGGTGATTGGATGATTGCTCTAATTGGGAATCAAGATCAAAATATTCAATTACTAGAAGAAAGTTATCCCGTTTCGATTGCTGTTCGAGGAGAAGTCATTACCATTAAAGGGGAAGATGAAGCCGACGTGAATGAAGTTAGCGACATTTTCTTTATGTTGATTCATTTATTAGAGCGTAATATTACACCACGTACAATGGATGTTGTTACGGCAATCAAAATGGCCAAAAACAATACACTAGAATTCTTCGTTAATCTTTATGAGGAAGTGATTGGTCGTGCTGCCGACGGTAAAGCGATTCGCGTGAAAAACTTCGGACAATTACAATATGTTAAAAAAATTAATTCACATGATATTACCTTTGGAGTAGGGCCTGCTGGGACCGGTAAAACATTTTTAGCCGTTGTTTTGGCTGTTCAGGCTTTACGTGAGGGGAAAGTAAAGAAAATTATTTTAACACGGCCAGCAGTTGAAGCAGGCGAAAGTTTAGGTTTTTTACCTGGAGATTTAAAAGAAAAGGTGGATCCTTATTTACGACCTGTTTATGATGCTTTATACACGATTATGGGCACCGAACAAACGGTACGTTTAATGGAGCGAGGCATTATTGAAATTGCGCCGTTAGCTTACATGAGAGGTCGTACATTAGACGATGCTTTTGTCATATTAGATGAGGCTCAAAATACGACGATTGCTCAAATGAAAATGTTCCTAACACGTTTAGGATTCGGGTCAAAAATGATTATTAATGGGGATAAGACACAAATAGACTTACCTCGCGGTGTTAAATCAGGTTTAGTGGATGCGATTGAAAAACTAAAGAGCATACCACGTATTTCATTTGTAACATTTGATGCCTTTGATGTAGTACGTCATCCAGTAGTAGCTGATATTATCCGTGCTTATGGAACCAAAGCAACACCATCACCAGCGACGACGAATGAGCATGATGCGACTTCCGTATCACAGGAGACAGAAACAGAGACAAAAACAGAGACTTCTAAAACTGAAATGGAACGTTTAAATCAACCAGAATAATGATAAAGGAAAGATAGACGCGTTTTATTAGTTAGGAGAATTGATAAGCCGTTTTTATCTTTCTTTTATAACCTATTTGCTAAATAATGATTGAATTGGGGTGACATTTTGAATAAAAAATTATATCATTTACAACAAAGATTAGGTAAATGGTATCGACCTATTTTAATTGCACTTTTAACTGTATTACTTTTTTTATTTGGTTTTGCCAGTGTCAAACCAAGACAATATAATATTCAACCTAATCAAGTTGCTGATGTAACCATTCGCGCACCGTATACTACAATCGATGAACAGAAAACCAATGAGAATAAACAACGTGCCTATGATGCGGTGGCCGATGTTTATACCTATAGCCCATCTATTCGTGAAAATCAATTGACATTAATTGAACAATATTTTAGTTCTATTCGTCAATTAAGAAAAGAAAATTATTCGACTCAACAAATTAAGCAATTATTTAATGAATTAGATGATTTAAATGAATTGGCCAATGAGATTGGGACGGAACAAAGAACCGAAACTCAGGAAGTACCATTTGCTCAATTAAATGATGCAGAAAAAACAATCGTTTTAGTGAATCAATTACAAAAAGGTGACCAATCAATTAAAGATTTCGTAGCGGACCTTGATAATGAGATGCAATTAGCGATTGCTAAAATGAATGATGAAGAAATAATTGGTCTTCAAACTTATATTACCAATACTATTTCAGAAACGTTAATGAAAGAAATTTCGGCTGAGAAAGTCAATACCGTTATCGAGAGTATCTTTAGTCAAATTAATGCGGATATAAATCGCAATAAAAATCGAGAAATCCTTAAATCTTTAGTGGTTCAGTTAATGGTACCTACAGTGGTTTTTGACGAACCGGCGACGGAGTTAGCCAGAGAAAATGCAGTCAATCAAGTACAGTCAACCTATATATTACAAGGTCAAGTTATCATTCAAGAAGGTTTTGTGGTTGACTCTGAAATGATTCGTTTATTAAATATTTATGGAATTTTAAATAATCAAACCAAGGTTTATAGCATCTATGCTTTTGCTGCAGTGTTATTAATTCACGCCATTTTTCTTTATATGGTATTTAATAAATGGGATAACAAACAAAGTAAAACCGTTAATGATGGTAATATGCGTTTAACAGCTTATTCATTGGCTTTTCTCTTTGCTTTTATCTTTCTAACATTTTTGCAAGTCTTACAACAAAATGGGATGTCTGAAGCAATGTTGTTGTTTCCAGCTGGTTTGTTACCATTATTAATTTTACCTAAAACCGATCGACGGACGATTGCATTAGCTATTATTTTCTTTAACTTAATTAGTTTATTCGTTTTAAATAGTCAAACTGACTTAATTGGGGTTTTAATTCCAGCAGTCTTTTATTTCTTTACGATGCTCGTTATTTGGTTAAGAATCGAACAGGATCCTACGATGCATCAAATGACCTTAAAGTCGTCCATTTTATGGAATATGGTCATTACCATTCCGATTTTATTAGCAATGAATTATGAAATTTTCAATTATGAAACGTTAACTACCACTTTTGCAATGGTATCAAGTGCAGTTATCATGCATACGATATATATTTTAATAAAACCTTATTGGGAACAATTACTCGATGATCAAGCAGCCTTAACACTAAATGAATTAGCTAATCTTAATCATCCATTATTAAAACTTTTAATTGAAGAAGCACCAGGTACTTATCACCATAGTATTTTAGTAGCTAATTTAAGTGCTAACGCTGTGGATGCGATTGGTGGCGACTCACTGTTTACGAGAGTGGCAAGTTACTATCATGATGTAGGGAAAGTGAAATATCCAATGTTTTTTGTGGAGAATTTAAGACAAGGGATGGTCTCACCACATCAGATGATGACAGCGGCAGAAAGTGCTAAAATTATTATTAGTCATGTTACCGAAGGAGCAAAAATACTAGAAGATAATAATATGCCTAAAGGAATAGTCGATGTCTGTTTACAACATCATGGTACCACCCAAGCAGGCTATTTTTACCATCAGGCTAAACAAGAAAAAACGGATATTAATATTGAAGATTTTAGCTATCCAGGTCCAAAACCACAGTCAAAAGAGATTGCAGTGATTATGATTGCAGACTCTGTTGAAGCAGCTTCTCGAACTTTAAAAGAACATTCAGTTGAAGCCATTACCGCTTTAATTACTAAAATCATCGATGGGAAGATTGAAGCGAATCAATTTGAAGATTCAGGATTAACGGTCCAAGAGTTAAAAATTGTTAAACAGTCGCTCATTAATGGTGTGGCGGGAATGTTTCATACGCGCGTAGAATATCCAGAATAGAAGGAGCGGACAAGATGATTATTGATTTAATCGATGATGAACAGTATTTAGAAGCGTCACAAACAAAAATAATTGAAGATGTCATCGAATTAACAGCCAAAAAATTAGGGCTTTCAGAACAAAGTGAAGTAGACATTTCAATTGTTAATAATGAAACAATCCACCAATTAAACAAACAATACCGTGGCATTGATCGCCCGACAGATGTTTTAAGCTTTGCTTTAACAGAAGGCGATGACGATTTTGACTTTACGATGGAAGCAGATGACGATTTTGCTGCTATCCCAGAACATCTAGGTGATATTATTATCTCATATCAGAAAATCGTTGAACAAGCAGCCGATTATGGTCATTCTTTTGAACGTGAATTAGCTTTTTTAACGGTACATGGCTTTCTTCATTTAAATGGATATGACCATCAAACCGAAGAAGAAGAACGAGAAATGTTCGGCATTCAAAATGAGGTTTTAGAAGAATATGGGCTTACAAGATAAACCTACTAAATACTGGGCGAATCAAAATCGAATTTCGGCTTTTCAAGCAGCTAAAGCTGGACTCATTACCTTATGGAAGGAAGAATTCAACTTTAGAATTCATTTATTGATGACATTGGCTGTAGTAGTGGCTGGTTTTATTTTTCAAATTACGACCACCGAATGGTTAATTATCATCTTACTGATTGGTCATGTAATAGCGTTGGAAATGATTAATTCAGCCATTGAGACGGTGGTCGATTTAGTTGTTGGCACCAAGTGGGATCAACACGCCAAAAGAAGTAAAGATATTGCGGCTGCTGCCGTCATGATGATGGCGTTGATTGCAGTTGTCGTAGGAATCATTATTTTTGTACCATACTTAGTAAAATTATTTTAGAGAGAGGTCATTATGACAAATAAAGAATTTAAATCAGGCTTTGTTGCGATTATCGGACGACCAAATGTAGGAAAGTCTACCTTATTAAATAGGGTCATCGGACAAAAAATTGCGATAATGTCAGACAAAGCACAAACAACCCGTAATCGAATTCAAGGTGTGTACACTGATGAAGAGGCACAAATTGTATTCATTGATACACCGGGGATTCATAAACCTAAACATGCACTAGGAGATTTTATGGTTAATACCGCTTATAGTGCTTTGAAAGGAGTCGACGCTGTACTATTTGTCGTCAGTGCGATTCAAAGTATTGGACCAGGTGATCGATTAATCATCGAGAAATTAAAAAATCTTTCAGTACCGGTGTATCTTTTAATTAATAAAATTGATCTTGTCCATCCAGATAGTTTATTTGAAACGATTGAATCTTATACAAGTGAATTAGAATTTAGTGAAGTCTTTCCAATCAGTGCCTTGGAAGGGAACAATGTTCCAGAAATGATGAATACTTTGAAATCTACCTTACCAGTTGGTCCACAGTATTATCCTGCTGATCAAATTATGGATCATCCGGAATATTTTGTGGTAGCTGAATTCATTCGGGAGAAAATTTTACTTTTAACGAAAGAAGAAATTCCGCATTCAGTGGCGGTTCAAGTTCAAAGTATGCAACGGAATGAAAATGATAAAGTGGAAGTACAAGCGACCATTATCGTTGAAAGAAAGAGTCAAAAGGGAATCATTATTGGTGCTCAAGGCTCGATGATTAAAAAGATTGGTCAAATGGCTCGGCGTGACATTGAACGTTTATTAGATGATAAAGTTTATCTAGATTTATGGGTCAAAGTGCAAAAGGATTGGCGTAATAAACAGACCTATATCAATGAATTGGGCTACAAGAAAACCGATTATTAATCAATAGTTTGAAAAATGAAATGGAAGTGACGGCATGCAAGAAACATTCGAAGGCATTGTTTTATTCCGTAGGCAATATCGCGAAGAAGACACGATTGTAAAATTACTGACCAAAGAATTTGGAAAGCGGATGTTTTTTATTCGTAGAGGACAGCAATCCAATCATGCTATGCGGGCTCAGTTGATTCCATTTTCTAAAAATCAATATGTGGGTGCTATTAACCCGTCAGGTTTTTCATTTGTCAAAGAAGCCTCAACATTAGCCTTTCCTCGGAAAGTATTAGAGGATTTAACCTTGCAGTCTTATGCAAGTTATTTTGTGCAATTAATCGATGCGGTTTTTGAAGATTTTGACCCACAACCTCATTTGTATCATTTATTAAATGAAACATTATTAAAGTTAAATGAAGGTTTTAATCATGACATCTTAATGGTTTATTTTGAGATTTATTTATTACCTTATTTTGGGACTCAATTAAATTGGCAGCATTGTCAGGTATGTGGGAGTCGGCAAGAACCTTTTGATTTTAGTATCAATTTAGGTGGCTTGATTTGTCGACAACATTTTAATGATGATCCTTATCGCTTGCATATTAGCCCTAAGGCGATGCATGTCGCTTTTTTATTAGCCAATACCCCCTTAAATAAAATTAATTCCATCAATGTTAGTTTTGAAACAATTACTGAATTAAAAAGACTGACAAAAGAACTTTATCAAGAATTTGTTGGAATTAGACTTAAAAGTAAACAGTTTATTGACGAAATGGACCAATTGGACCAAAAATATCAAAGTATTCTATCAAAAAGAGGCTCAAAAAGAACGACAAGCCTTCAATCGCAAGTTGACAATAGCTCGGATAATAGGTAAAATCTAGTTATTAAAAGCAAGAAAAAAGAAGATAGTATAGCGACTCTAGAATAGTGAAAGCTAGGGCAAATCGAAGGCATGCTTTTGGTTATTTTATATAAAATTAAAAGTGCTAGTCCTTACTAGAATTAGGGTGGAACCGCGAAAATACTTTCGTCCCTATGAGTAGTCTTATTTGGCTATTCATAGGGATTTTTTAATATTATTGAGGAGTGATAGTATGGAAAAGAAAACAACCATGCAAGAGATTATTATGACCTTACAACAATTTTGGTCAAAACAAGGCTGTATGATTTTAAATAGTTATGATAATGAAAAAGGTGCCGGCACGATGAGCCCTTATACTTTTCTGAGAGCGATTGGGCCTGAACCTTGGAATGCGGCTTATGTAGAGCCTTCTAGAAGACCAGCAGATGGGCGTTATGGTGAAAACCCCAACCGTCTATTTCAACATCATCAATTTCAAGTGATTATGAAACCCTCTCCTTTAAATATTCAAGAACTCTATTTAGAAAGTTTAGAAGCGATTGGAATTGATCCATTAGAACATGATATTCGTTTTGTTGAAGATAACTGGGAAAATCCTTCTTTAGGTTGCGCCGGATTAGGCTGGGAAGTCTGGATTGATGGGATGGAAATTACCCAATTTACCTATTTCCAACAAGTAGGCGGGTTAAAATGTAATCCAGTAACTTCTGAGTTAACTTACGGTTTAGAACGATTAGCCATGTATATTTTAGATGTCGAAAATGTTTATGATTTAGAATGGGTAGCTGGTGTTAAATATGGTGAAATTTTCAAGCAACCTGAACGTGAGCATTCGACTTATGCTTTTGAATTAAGTGATAGTGAAATGTTATTCCAACAATTTGATGCCTACGAAGAAGAAGCAACGCGCTTAATTGAAGCTGAATTAGTTCATCCAGCCTATGATTATATTTTAAAATGTAGCCATAGTTTCAACTTATTAGATGCACGTGGCATGATTTCTGTTTCTGATCGTGCGGGTTATTTAGCAAGAATCCGTAAAATGGCTCGTTCTGTGGCACAAGCGTTTGTTAATGAACGAGAAAAATTAGGTTATCCTTTATTAAAACAAGTATCTAAGGAGATGAAATAATGAGTAATCAATATTTATTAGAAATTGGTTTAGAAGAAGTGCCTGCACGCTTTTTACTGTCATTAAGTGATCAATTAAAAACACGCGTAGCCGATTATTTAACTGAGCAACGTATTGAATTTAGTACGATTAAGACTTATGCCACACCGAGACGTTTAGCTGTTACTGTGGATGGCTTAGCAGATGCCCAAGCGGATATTACCGAAGTGGCTAAAGGGCCCGCGATGAAAATAGCTAAAGATGAAAATGGTGAATGGACCAAAGCGGCTTTAGGTTTTTTAAGAGGACAACAAGCCTCACCAGAAGATAGCTTTGTTGAAGAGATTAAAGGTGTTGAATACTTACATGTTAATAAATTTATCAAAGGCCAAAAGACCATTGATATCTTAAAAAATATGCCCCAAGTCATTAAAGCAATGACCTTTCCAGTGACGATGCATTGGAATGCAATTGAAACACCTTTTATTCGTCCCATTCATTGGTTTGTTTCTTTATTAAATGAAACAGTGGTACCATTTGAATTTGTTGGAGTACAAGCTGATCGTTTGACACGTGGTCACCGCTTCTTAGGTCATGAAGTGTCAATTAAGAGTCCAGCCACTTATGTTGAACAATTAAAAGCAGAATTTGTATTAGCCGATTTTGCAGAACGCCAGGCCATCATTAAAAGCCAAATTGAATCATTGGCTAATGAAAAGAATTGGATTGTGCCAATTGATGAAGATTTACTAGAGGAAGTGACTTCCATAGTGGAATGGCCAACTGTTTTTTATGGTGAGTTTGAAGAAGAGTATTTAAAAGTACCTGAACAAGTATTAATAACTGCGATGAAGGATCACCAACGTTATTTTTATGCTTTAAACCAAGCGAATCAACTTTTACCGATATTTATTTCTGTACGTAATGGTAATAGCGACCATCTAGAAAATGTGATTAAAGGTAATAAAAAAGTCTTACGTGCTCGTTTAGAGGATGCCTTATTCTTCTATGAAGAAGATTTAAAACAAGATTTAGCATTTTATTTAAATAAGTTAACGTCTGTTAATGAACATTTTAAATTAGGTAGTCTTGCGGATAAACAACAACGAGTAGCGGCTTTTATTCCTTTAATTGCTAAGTCAGTACAAGTCGACAAAGCAACAACAAATACGGCTATTGAAGCAGCCAAAATTTATAAGTATGACTTGATGACCCAAACCGTTGGCGAGTTTGATGAGCTCCAAGGAGAAATTGGTTATGTGTATGCACCGCATTATGGTATCGATGAACAAGTTGCCATCGCGATTCGTGAACAATATTTACCAAAATCAAGTGGAGGTCAATTACCAACGACAACCGCCAGCAAATTATTAACATTAGCTGATAAATTAGATACTTTAATTCATTACTTTAGTGTCGATTTAATTCCAACCGGTTCAAACGACCCTTATGCATTAAGACGTCAAGCGATGGGAGTAGTAGAAATATTATTATCAACCGACTGGCAAATCGATTTATTAGCGATATTAGAAAATCATTCAGTTGTTAAAGGTAATAATGAATTACTAAAACATCTGATTGATTTCTTTAATGCTAGAATGTCAGTTGCTTTAGAACGAGAACAAATAGACTTTGATATTATTCAAGCTGTGGTAGCTTCTAAAGGCTTAAATTTTAAATTAATGGTTGAAACGGCTAAAGCATTGCAAGCTAAAAAAGACAATGAGCCAGAGAACTATCGCGCTATTGTTGAAGCCATCAGCCGAGTTGTTAATTTAGGTAGCAAAACAGAAAATACTCATCTTGATTTAGCTTTAGCTCAAACAGAATCAGAAAAAACTTTGATTGGCTTAGCCCAATCACTAGGACTAGGGAATGTATTAGATACTTTACAACACTTAGTCGCACCGATTGACCATTATTTTGAAGAGAACATGGTCAATGATCAAGATGAAAAAATCAAAGCCAATCGTTATGCGACAATGACAACTTTAACTCAATATGTTTTAGATTATTTAGATCCACGTTTATTAATTAGTAAATTTTAAAAATAGAACTTGTTAAAAGAAAGGGAGTGATAATATGTCTACGTTTTTAGATAGAGCAGTTGTGAATGTCAAAGCTGGTAAAGGTGGCGATGGCATGGTTGCTTTTAGAAGGGAAAAGTATGTACCAGATGGAGGACCGGCTGGCGGTGACGGTGGTCGTGGTGGTGACGTTGTTTTTCGAGTAGATGAAGGACTCCATACTTTAATGGATTTCCGTTATAATCGTCATTTTAAAGCAGCCAATGGTGAAAATGGCATGAGTAAAAGTAAATATGGAGCGGGTGCAGAAGATTTGATTGTCAAAGTACCACCCGGAACGATTGTACGCGATGTGGAAACAGAGCAATTAATTGCTGATCTAGTTGACCATGGACAAGAAGTTATTGTCGCCAAAGGCGGACGAGGGGGACGCGGAAATATTCGCTTTGCCACTCATAAAAATCCGGCCCCTTCAATTGCCGAAAATGGTGAACCGGGTGAAGAACGGGCATTATCTTTGGAATTAAAGGTGATTGCGGATGCGGGATTAGTAGGCTATCCAAGTGTTGGTAAATCGACTTTATTATCCGTTGTAAGTAATGCCAAACCGAAGATTGCAGACTATCAATTTACGACTTTAACACCGAATTTAGGCGTCGTTAATTTAGGCATTGGTAAAGAATTTGTCTTAGCGGATATGCCTGGTTTAATTGAAGGAGCTTCAGCAGGTGTCGGCTTAGGAATAAATTTTTTACGTCATATTGAACGGACCAAAGTATTAATTCATGTGATTGATATGGCTGGCGTACATGGTCGTGACCCTTATCAAGATTTCTTAGACATTATGCACGAATTAAAAGCATATAATGCTAAGTTATTAGAACGACCAATGGTGATTGTAGCTAATAAAATGGATGAAGTAGTGGCTCAAGAAAACATTAAACTCTTTAAAGAAAAAATTGCTAGCTATTATCAAGAACAACAACAAGATTTACCAACTATCTTTGAAGTTAGTACTTGGCAAACAACTGGCATTAAACCTTTATTAAATAAAGTATATGAATTAATTCAAACAACGACCTTCATACCACTCGATGAAGAAGTGATCGAAGCGGTTCATTATCAATTAGAAGAAGATGTACCATTCATGATTGAACAACTTGGTGAGGGATATTGGCGCTTATACGGGGAAAAAATAGAAAAACTGTATGCGATGACCAATATGGCTCATGATGAAAGTATTGCGCGCTTCGCTCGCCAACTACGTACCATGGGAGTAGACGAAGCTTTACGCCAACACGGTGCCCAAAATGGTGATATTGTCGATTTAGCTGGTTATCAATTCGAGTTTATGGATTAATGGTGAGCAATATGCAAATAGGTAAGTCGAATCAAAATCGAATAGAAGTGTTAGATGGACTTAAAGGTCTCTCTTTAGTTATTATCATTGCCTATTACTATCTGCAGCATTTGGTTCCCGGTGGCTTTGTTGCCGTTAATTTATTTTTCCTAATAGGTGGTTTCTTAAATTTTCGTCTTTTTAAAAAGCGAATCATTTTAGAACAACCAATGGAATATCGCAACTTTTTAAGACGACGGTTTGATAAATTGTTCTTCCCTATGTTATTTATGATGATTTTTATGACCGTTTTCATTATGTTCATGTCACCCCAAAACTATATGAACTTACGAAATATGGGATTGAGCAGTCTTTTATTTGTTAATAATTTTTATCAAATCATAACAGGGAGCTCATTTTTTGCTCAAGCAGCTAACCAAAGTGTTTTTGCTCATTTATGGTATAGTTCAATGTACGCACAACTCATATTATTAACACCGCTTTTAATTGAATCTTGCTATAAATGGCATAAAAGCACCTCAACTGCGATCAATATGCTTTCAATTGTTAGTTTAATTTCAATGGTGCTAATGTGGTATTTACAAACTACGGGTCATGAACATTCCAGTATATTTTTTAATACCTTAGCCCGATTATTTGCTTATACATTAGGTGGAGTGCTCAGCTTAGCGATGCCATATAATTTAAAACCGAAAGCAATCAATTCACAAACGAAAGGGCTGTTAAATGGTTTAGGTATTGCTATTTTATGGCTGATGTGGATGATGATACGTTATATGTATGGTACGCAACCTTTTGCTTTTCGTTTTGGTATAACGCTCTTTACACTCTTATCTTTAATTGTTATTTTTATTACCTTATATCCAGATACTTGGTTAAATAAATTTTTTAATTTTAAACCATTTGTTTATTTAGGTAAAAAAAGTTATACCTATTATTTATGGTTTTATCCAATTGTGTTAGTGATGCCAGAATTATTAAAAAAGGTTAATCGAAGTTATGCGGTTCATATATTTGTTGGCTGTCTTTTGTTGGTTGTTTTTGCTGAATTTGCTTATTATCTCATTGAAAGTCGTAAAATAGTCTTACCATTTGGACAAGATTCTAATATACGAAAAACAAGATTCCAATTTAAATTTTTAAAAAATAACCCGGGTAAATTTAAACAAGTAAAATTTTTCAGTGGTTTTTATGGAATAATACTCTTTATCGGACTATTCGGCATATTATTAGCACCGCAAACAAGAGCAGGAGTCGTGCAAGAATTAGCTGAAACATTCAAACACAATGAAGCGATTGTTGATCAAACACTTAATTCAAATGAACGACCTAAAATTGTTATCAACAATATTGAAGGCTTAGAACAAGAAGTGAAGTTATATGCTAATGCCATCGAAGTCACATTTGTAGGCGATTCGATCTTTTTAGCATCAGCACAACAGATAATTGATGTTTTTCCTAAAGCAGTGATAGATGCCAATGAAGGACGTCAATTATATAACAGTGTTAGTGATATCGAAGCCTTAAAAGCCAAAAATAAACTAACACCAACGGTAATCACATTACTAGGGACGAATGGCGCTTTTACCAAAGGCCAACTCGACGATTATATAGAGGCTATTGGTGAAAATCGAATGATATATTTCGTTTTAATCAGTCCTAATCGTGCTTGGACACAGCAAGTCAACAATGAATTATTTAAAGCAGCTCAACGTTATGGAAATGTGAGATTAATCGATTGGGCGAGTGTTGCTAATACTCATTCGGATTGGTTACTTGATGAATTTCATCCCAATGAAAAGGGAAGTTTAGAGTTAGCAAAATTAATGGCAAATGAACTGTATCGTCAGCAATAAAATTTGTCATATTAACGATTAGTTAGGAGTTTTAGATGAAGATACAATTTTTAGGTACGGGTTCAGGTGTACCAGCCAAAGCTCGTAATGTTAGTTCATTAGTATTAAAATTATTAGACGAAATCAATGAAATATGGTTATTTGATTGTGGGGAAGCCACTCAACATCAAATATTAAAAACTAGTATTAAACCAAGAAAAATAACCAATATTTTTATTACTCATATGCATGGTGATCATATTTTTGGTCTTCCGGGTTTTTTAAGTAGTCGTTCCTTTCAAGGGGGAGGCAATGATCCCTTAACGATATATGGTCCGCAAGGTATTCGCCAATTCGTTCAAAATGCTTTGCGTTTTTCTAAATCCAAATTGTCTTATCCAATTAAATTCGTGGAATTAAACAATGAAGGCGGACAATTAAAGTTTGCTAATGGTTGGAAAATCGATTATTTACCTTTAAATCATGGTGTGATTAGTTTTGGATTTCGAATAGTTGAACCGGATTCACAAGGAGAATTACTCATCGATCGTTTAGCGCCCTATAATATTCCTAATGGACCTATTTTTGGGCAATTAAAACGAGGCGAAACTGTAACTCTTGCCGATGGAACCATTTTAAATGGGAATGATTTTCTTGGCGAAGAAAAGAAAGGGCGAATTGTGACCATTTTAGGTGATACGCGTCCATGTGCTAATTTAGTGACTTTGGCAAAAGGTGCGGATGTCTTAATTCATGAAGCAACATATGTCGATCAAGAAAAGGATTTAGCTTATGCTCATTTTCACTCAACGAATATACAAGCAGCAAAAGTCGCAAAAGAGGCACAAGTAAAGAAACTGTTAATGAATCATATTAGTGCTCGTTATCTAGGGGCTGATGCTAAGAAATTAGAAAAGCAGGCTAAAACTGTTTTTCCTCAAGCGCAAATTGTCTATGATTTTACTGAGGTTGAAGTGGGCAATCATAAGGAGATGCCAGATGAACAATAAAGTGATGGTCATAACGGGTGCTTCCAGCGGGATTGGTAAAGCGGTCGCGATAAAAGCAGCAAAACAAGGTGCGCATTTAGTTTTAATAGCGCGTAATGTATCAGCTTTAGAAAATTTAGCTCATCAGTTATATCACCAATATCATACGGATAGCTTGGTTGTAAAATGCGATGTCAGTGATAAAATCCAATTAGAATATGCTTATCAAAAAATAAAAAGTAAATATCAAAGGGTAGATTACTTAATAAATTGTGCAGGTTATGGTACATTTAAACTAGCGAATGAATTTAGTTATGAAGAAGTTAACGAGATGTTTAAAGTGAATACTTTTGGTATGATATATTTGACTACTTTAATATCTCAATTAATGGTACAACAACAAAGCGGCCACATTTTCTTTGTGAGTTCGATGGCAGGCAAAATGGCCACATCCAATTCCAGTGTCTATTCTAGCACTAAATTTGCGGTTATTGGCTATGCGAATGCCTTGCGGTTAGAACTTAAACAAGCCAATGTTTTTGTCACAACTGTTAATCCAGGACCGGTAGCGACACCATTTTTTAGTTATGATAAAAATTTAAGAGATTATTACGAAAAGGTCAAAAGATTTACAATCACACCAGAATTAGTAGCGGATAAAATTATTAAAGTTGCGACCCAAAAGCCGTATACACGCGAAATTAATTTACCTTTATCGATGTCTTTAGTAGCCAATTTATATCAGATATTTCCTTATGTAGGAGATTACTTAGCCCTTAATATCTTTAATTTGAAATAGGAGTGAAAATTATGAAAAAACAATGGAAACTTATTGTCTCGATCATTATCTTAATTTTAGTGGTGATTTTTGCTTTACAAAATACAAGTACTGTTCCAATTGACTTGTTTTTTGCTAAATTTACTGTTCCACTTGTATTAGTTATCTTATTAAGTTTATTAGTGGGAGTCATTGTCGGTTTAATTACTTCAATTTCAGCTATTTCAGGACAGAAAAAATCTAAAAATGCTACAGTAAAAGAATTAAATACTTTAAAAGAAACAAATTTAAGAGAATTAGCAGCAAAAGACAAAGAAATTTCTCATTTACGTAGTCAAATTAATGATTTAAAAGTAAAAAATAATAATACTTTACAAGTAGAGGACACTAAGTTTTCTGAATAATGGAGAGTTAAAATGAGTTTAATTGAAAATCATTGGCAAATACCGGTAACAGACGGGAAAATTGATGAACAATTAGATACAATGAAGACAGCGGGATTAGATTTTTCTCCCGCTTTTCTTCGTTTATGTATCAATCGTGGGCTGGATTCAGTGGATAAGATATTAGAAGCGACAAATCCAGAACCACAACTTTATCATGATCCGTTTTTATTTTATCAAATGGAGCGTGCGATTGAACGATTACATCAAGCAATTGCAGCAGGCGAATTAATTTTAATTTATGGTGATTATGATGCAGACGGTATCACAAGTACGTTAATTTTAATAGAAGCATTAGAAGAATTAGGGGCAAATTTTACCTATTATTTACCCAATCGTTTAATCGATGGCTATGGTCCAAATATCGAGCGGTATCAACATTTTATTGAAGAAGGCGTACGTGTCATTTTAACTTGTGATAATGGAGTGGCAGGTTTTGAAGCGATTGAATATGCACAGAGTCAAGGGGTCGATGTGATTGTTTCGGATCACCATGAACTACAAGAAACGTTACCCTCTGCTTATGCCATTATTCATCCACGTCATCCCGAAGGTCACTATCCTTTTGGTGAATTAAGTGGTGCAGGTGTAGCATTAAAATTGGCGCATGCTCTATTAGGAGAGTTGCCGATTAATAGTATGGAATTAGCGGCAATTGGGACAGTCGCTGACTTGGTTTCTCTAACGGATGAGAATCGAACGATTGTTAAGAGTGGCTTAAAACTAATGAGTGAGACCTTGCGGATTGGTCTTGAAAAAATGTTAGTGGAAGAATCAGTTGATTTAAGAAAAATTAATGCTGATACGATTGGATTTGTAGTGGGACCCAGACTCAATGCGGTGGGACGTTTAGGCGATCCAACTCCTGCACTAGAGTTACTAAAAACAATCGATGATATTGAAGCTGATCACTTACTTCAAAAAGTGAACGAACAAAATAAAAAAAGACAAGCGATTGTTAATGATATCACCCAACAAGTCATGGAACAAATCGAACACTATGCTACTTTACCACCGATTATTATCGCGGCTGCGCCTAATTGGCCAGCAGGCGTTTTAGGAATTGTTGCGAGTAAGATTACTGAACGCTATCATCGTCCAACAATCATTTTTGAATATCAACAAGCTGAACAACGTTTTCGTGGAAGTGGTCGGTCAATTGAAGGGATTAATTTATTTGACTGTTTAACTGAAAATAAAACTTATTTAGCTCAATTCGGAGGACATAGCCAAGCAGCAGGCTTAACTGTTTTAGAAAATGAATGGGAAAATTTTAAAACAGCCATGCTGTCTACAATGGCCAATTATCAAGCTGTTTTCGAACAACCTAAAACTTTAAAAGTTGATATGGCACTCCCTTTAACAATAGCGACGGAGGAGTTTGTTAAAGAATGTCAATTATTAGCGCCTTTTGGTATGGATAATCCTAAACCAGTATTTGCTTTTAATGATGTGGAACTACAGCAAAAAAGAGTCATAGGTAATCAACACCAACATATTAAATTTTCGATTTATAAAGATAATACTAGTATTGAAGGGATAGGTTTTTCCAAAGCGAATTTATTTAGTCCAATTAACTTAGATGAAACTTTCTCATTAATCGGTTATATAGATATAAATGAATGGCAAGGGAATCGCCAAGTACAAATCCAAGTACTGGATGTTAAAGTCAAAGGGATTATGATTCGTGATTTTCGTTCTAGTAAATTTAATGATGCATTATTAAAAAATCGCAACACGGTATTTTTTTACCAGCAACCTAATTTAAAAGAATGGTTAGCAGATCGAGTTCATCCATCCAATACAATGATTAGTTATGATGAATGGCTCAATAATCAAGCATTAAATTTAGATTTATCACATATTGCATTAATAGAAAATCCAAATAATATGGAACAATTCAATCAATTGATGCTGAATTCTAAAATCAAATTAGTCGATCTAGGTGTTTATTTAACAGAATCGAAATGGCTAGCTGGATTACCATCAAGAGCAGAATTTGCAGCTGTTTATCGTTGGATTTTAGGTCAAAAAAATGGTTTTGACTTATTAAAAGCGATACAAGTTTTAAGTCAACAAATGAATTTACCTGTTACCAAATTAAAATGTATTTTTAAAGTGTTTTTTGAAGTTAAGTTTGTTATAATGAAGGATGGACTGACAGTACCGTTACCCGTAGAGCAAAATGTCAAAGTTGATTTAGTAGAATCAAATGCGTACCAACAGTATGAGCAGTCATTTAAAACTGAAGAATTGTTGAACTATCAAACAATCGAACAGATAAAACAATATATTAATGAATTGAGGAAAAATTAATGGATTTAAAAGAGTATATTGCGCGTGTAGATAATTATCCTACAGAAGGTATTATTTTTAGAGATATTACACCGTTAATGGCAGATGGTAAGGCCTTTGCTTATGCAACCCAACAAATCGTTAACTATGCAAGAGAATTAGAAGTGGATGTCGTGGTTGGACCAGAAGCAAGAGGGTTTATTGTAGGCTGTCCAGTGGCATACGCACTTGAAATTGGCTTTGTTCCGATTCGTAAAAAGGGTAAATTACCTCGTAAAGTGATTGAAGTAGACTACTCTTTAGAATATGGGAAAAATGTATTGACAATTCATGAAGACTCGATTAAACCTGGTCAACGTGTATTAATTACTGATGACTTATTAGCTACAGGTGGGACTATTAAAGCAACCATTGATTTAGTTGAAAAACTAGGCGGTATTGTAGCCGGCTGTGCATTCTTAATTGAATTAGATGAATTAAATGGTAAAGAAAACATTAAAGGATATGACTATATTACATTAATGAACTTTTAATCATTATGAGACTGAAAACTTAACACTATTCTTATATCAGATACAATGTCTCATTAAGAATAGGAAAGGGTTTCAGTCTCTTTTTAATTCTTAATTTTTTTTGATATTTTCTTTTATACAATGAATTCAAGTAGTTTTTATAGAAAAATTTTGTTATAATGTAACGAGCTAGAAGCCTTGTTGGCATAGTAGATGAATGGAGGGTTACAATGGCTTTTTTTGGCAAACAACGTCTTGGCATTGATTTAGGAACAGCAAATACGTTAATCTATATTGAAAATAAAGGAATAGCCTTACGTGAGCCTTCTATTGTTGCAATTAAGAAAGATACAAAAGAAGCAGTAGCATTTGGTAAAGAAGCTGAACAATTAGTCGGACGGACCTCGGATAATTATGAAATCATTCGTCCAATGAAGGATGGCGTCATTGCTAATTTTTCTTTAACTAAGCAAATGTTGGCCCATTTCATAAAAAAAGCGATACACCGCTCATTTAATGGACCAGATGTTGTTATTTGTGTTCCAAGTAACATTACTAAAGTAGAACGTCGCGCAGTGATTGATGCGATAAAAGATATTGGAATACGAAAAGCTTTGATAGTGGATGAACCCTTCGCTGCGGCTTTAGGTGCCAATTTATCTATCTATGAGCCACGTGGTAAAATGGTAGTAGATATTGGTGGAGGCACGACGGATATTGCCGTTATTTCTTATGGCGAGATTGTTAAAGGTAACGCCATTGTTTATGGTGGTCATAAAATGAACGAGGCTATTTTAGATTATGTGCGTGATCGTTATCAATTAGTTATTGGCATGCAGACCGCTGAAGAAATAAAATTAACCATTGGTAATGCGAATTTTACCAAAGATGATGAAAAAGATCAACGAGTGATTAAAGGACGCAATATAGCGACCGGTCTACCTGAAGAAAAAATTGTACGCGCGAATGTCATTGCCGAAGCAATCGATGAGGTGATTAACCCTATTATTACTGCAATTAAACAAGTTTTAGAAGAAACGCCACCTGAATTAGCGGTGGATGTATTGGAATCGGGTATTGTGATAACCGGTGGTGGTTCACTTTTACGTCGTTTACCTGAAAGGATTCAAAGAGAGATTGGTATTCCGGTTCATTTAGTACAAGTACCATTGGATACAGTAGTCGTAGGTGCGGGAAGACTTCTCAAAGAAATGGAAAATCAAGCACGATTAGCTGAACGTGATAGACGTTAAACTTGAAAAGAGTAGAGAAAGAGGATCGTAGATGAATAATAAAAAATTAATCGGAATATTATTAAGTACGATTATGATGGTGTCATTAATTGCATATACAATGACCAAAGGAACAAATAATATTTTCACGAGTGCGATAAATGATACGGCATCTTGGACGGGTCGAGTCTTTTCTGAACCGGTCAATGTCGTTGTCAAATTCGTCAATTCTGTTGATAAAGTAATCAATACTTTTGAAGAAAATCAACGATTAAAGTCTAAAATTGATCAAGTATATGAATTACAAGTACGAGTGGCAGACTTAGAGGCTGAAAATGAAGCAATGCGTAAAGAATTAAAACTAAACGAAAGTTTAGGAGGATTTACGGTTCAAAATGCTACAGTAATTGCTCGTAACCCTGATCAATGGATGGAAACTTTAACGATTGATGTTGGTTCAAGCCAAGGTATTAAAGAAAATATGGCCGTTATGGCAGGTAATGGATTAGTTGGACGGATTATTGAAGTCAACGCTAATAGTTCCAAAGTCTTATTATTAACCTCTGAAAAATCAAATGCTGGTATGGTATCAGCTAATATTCAATCTAAGAGCGGCTCTGCTAATGGAATTGTTTCATCTTATGATCGTAAAACGAAGCGTTATATTATGACTCAAGTAAATCCTGAAGCTGAGGTGAAAGAAGGAGATATGGTTATTACATCGGGATTGGGCGGTATCATTCCGAGAACGCTATTAATAGGTGAAGTGGCCAATGTGCGTATGGATGATTATGGTTTATTCCAGACGGTTGAAATTGTACCGGCTGGTGAAATGACCGATATTCGATTTGTCACCGTCATTATGCGTGAAGGGCAGAGTGATGTAAGTGAAAATTAATCGTGATCGCAGAATAAAGTGGTTTTTACCTTTTTTCTTATTTTTTAGTATCATTATTGATTCAGCTTTACCTGCAATCTTTCCGGTTGCTTTTTTAGGAAATGACCAGACCATAGTTTCGCATATGGCGTTATATATTTTAACACTCTTTGCTTTTTACTTTCGTGATGAATCGATTCTGATTAATGCTTTAATTTTTGGCTTTTTAACAGATAGTTATAATACAACCATTTTGGGTATTTATGCCTCAATTTACTTTATTGTGACTTATCTAATCCTAAAGACTAAAAAGTATTTTCCTAAAAATACTATTTTACATATGATGTTATTTATTGTTGCGATAACTATTACAGAATTTATCGTTTTCGTTTTTTATCGAGAAGTAGGCTATACTATTATCACATTAACTGAATTTTTAGCGACTCAACTTTGGCCTACCTTAATTTTTAATATTGTATTATCATTTTTAATGTATTTTCCTTCTAAAGCCTTACTATCTTGGCTAGGATACGAAAACTACATAATTATTTAATTAATTATTGGACTAAAACCATTTAGTGATTGCGTAAAGATTGATTAGTATGGTAAGCAAGAGATTGACCTATAATGAGATTTTTAAAATATCTGCCTTTACACTAAATCGGTAAGGCTTGGACGGCTGGGCAAAAAATTTTTAAATTATGTTTTGGTATATCTATTTAATTCAAAGCGCAGTGGTTCAGTGGTC
>NZ_BCQX01000024.1 GCF_001552295.1 Globicatella sanguinis NBRC 15551
CTACTTCTTGCCCACTCCCTTTCTATATCCTTTTAGCTAAATCAATATTCGTTTGGATTGATATGAGAGACTCTTTTAATTTTGCTTGCTCCCATTCATTAAGTGCTATAGGTAAGACTTTTACAATGCCTTCTTTTCCTATAATGGTCGGTAGACTGTAAGCAATCGCTTCTGAGTGATATTCATTGGCTTCAACTACTGTACTTACGGGATAAATCATGTGATCATCTAACAGAATAGATTGTGTAATATCGATGGCTACTTGTGCGATAGCCGCATCGGTGACACCGTTTTTAGCTCTAAATACATCGTAAGCCGCTAATACTACCTTTTCCTTAATCTCATCTGGAGTCCGTTCTGTGATGTTAGGAAAGTACTGTTTTAGTTGTTGATAACCAATCCCCGCAATACTCGCATGACTCAAAGCAGGAAAGGCAGTATATCCATGTTCACCTAACATATAAGCTTGCACTGAATGGGGTGCCACATCATACATCTGGGCTAAAATATAACGCAGTCTTGCGGAATCTAAACTACAACCGGTCCCAATCACTTTATTTTTAGGATAGTCAAACTCGGTGGCCGCCATATACACAACTGTATCAGCAGGGTTTGTAATAAATAATAAAATTGGCTCATGAGTAACCTGAGTAATATTCGTCATAATTTCTCGAATAATATAGGCGTTTTGAGTTAACAACGCTTGTCGATCTTCTGGTAGTTCACCATTGGGATAAACATAGGACGCTGCAATAATACAAATATCGACATCGATTAAATCACTATATTGTCCCACATAGATTTTAGTATTATGCCGACTTAATAATCCTGTCGCATGGGCCTGATCCAACGCCTCACCAGTAGCCAATTCTGTACGGGGATCAATTAAAATAATTTCTGAAAATAAATGGGAATGAAGCGCACTTGCTAATACTTGCGTCCCCACATGTCCTACACCTATAATCGCTAATTTATGAGTTTTCATCCAATCGCCTCTCATCGTTTTTTAATTTTAATGATATACTAATTCATCTAATTTTTCAAAAAAATTTTACCCCAGGATAATCAGTTCATTTTTATGAAGGCAGCATGACTAGTAAGGCATTTAATTGGTAATCTTTACCTTCTTTTCTAGCTGAATGAAGTCTTTCACTCACAAATGTTGACTCGGTAGAAAAATCAATATTTTCTATTTTTACACCCGCTAATTTTAAAACTTCAATATTGGCCTGGATCATATCTAAAATGTATTTGTCACCTTTTGCTTTAAAATAACGATCGCGATTACCAATTGCTTCAAAAGCCTCATAAACTTCTGAACCTACCTCATAATGCTCTTGGTCAATTGAAGGACCGACATAAGCAATTAAATCAGAGACATCGGTTCCAAAATGATTAACCATCTTAACAATCGCTTGCTGACTAATTTTTTGAACGGTACCACGCCAACCCGAATGAAGGGCTGCTATTACCTTACTGATAGGATCATAAATAACAATCGGTGTACAATCCGCCATCCGTACTAAAAGAGCTACACCGGCTTCAGCTGTAATAAAGCCATCTGTTTCTGGTGACAGTGGATAACCTGCAAACAGAGGATGTTCACCTTTATCTGCATTGACAATCTCTACATTTGCACCATGCACTTGGTTACCATGATGAACTTGCTTTGGCTCTATGTTTAACGCATTTAATATTTTATTTAAAGATTGACGATAAACTTCTTCGCCAACTGATTGTTTAAAATTTAGCTCACTCCCTCCAATTGCATGGATAATTTGATAGTTGTTTAATTTTTTTGACGGTTGTTTAATAATCATCTGCCTCACTCCTCGCAATATATATTTAGAAGGTCATTTCACACCCTTCTGATTGTCTCTGTTTCTCTTAATTTTACCGAACATTATGTCACGGATAAGATTCTACCTGTTGTTAGGCTGGACAATTTTGAAGAAATCGAACAGGGTGACAATGGTAAACAAGCGAAGCGCACTAGCTAAGCCTCATTTGAATTCATAAAATGTTCAATTGTTCCTTCATATTACTTTTTTCAATCTTAGCACGAAGTGATTCAAACTGTCTATTTGACTTTAAAATTTGTTTCCGATAAGATGAGATTAATGTATTTCGAATTAGAAAGGAGTCGCCATGTTAAATAATATTGAACAAGCGTTAATCAGCTATCAAGCAAAACCCATTAGTCAAAAACGTATATATGCTGTCTTATTGCCTTTAATTAAAGTAAAGAACGAATGGCATGTCTTATATGAAGTCCGAAGTGAACAAGTGCCGCAACCTGGTGATGTTTCCTTTCCTGGTGGAGCAGTTGAAGCCAATGAATCACTTATCCAAGCAGCGATCCGCGAAACGACTGAAGAATTAAACATCTCAGAAAACCAAATCCAAATTCTAGGAGAAATCGATTATATCGTGAATGCTCAAGCGACCATTCATTGTTTTGTCGGCAGACTTTTGATAGACGATTATCAACAAATTACCCCCAATGAAGAAGTTGCTAAAATATTTTCCGTTTCTTTAAAAGACTTAATTAATCATCCACCTAGATACTATCAATTAGCGTCAGAAATCGTCCCTAATGAGGATTTTCCATTTAATAAAATCCGTAATGGCAAACAATATCGCTTTTCGCAACGTAGTAATGCGATTCCTTTTTATGATTTAACAGATGAAACAATCTGGGGAATGACAGCTCAATTCACCCATCGTTTCACGCAAATTATCACTCAAAACAAAAATAACAACGTTGAATAACGTAGTCCCTTGTTTTCAGTACAAGGATTACGTCCACTCAACGTTGTTAAAATTAGGTTCTATAATTTTTAGTGTTGGCGGAAGCTTCACCAGCGCTATTTTTATATGCAAAAAGCTCGTGATTTCCTCTAAAAATTAAGTTGTACACAAAAAAATATAGAGCCTTACTATTTACCAACATTACTTGCCTTAGAGCTCATTTTTTATCATTTCTCCCGCTACAAGTTGTAGAACCATTTTTCTTACTAAAATTCTTTGCTTCTTTTTGAGAAAATCAATAAAAAATATATAACCTAAGTTTATTCACATAGGCTTTCAATTAACCTAGCCTTTTATTTTTTGTATTAGATTTAAAACATTCAAAGCTGAATGTTGCACTTCTTTTAAAGTAATTCCATCGAGATGCTCTAGTGATTGAATTAAAGAATCATCAGATTCCTTCGTTACAAAATCTTTTCCACCAGGCATTAAAATATCAACTTGTGCTCTGACTCGATAAGCATTGTTTTCAACATGTTCGAAATTTGGATCTTTAGCCATTCGCATCCACCAATCAGTTAAGATACACCCTTGATATTTCCATTCATTACGTAAAATTTCTGTTGCTAAATCAAAATGATAATGAGCCCATACCCCATTTATCTTATTATATGACGACATGATTGAATAAGGATTAGATTCCTTCACGCAAATTTCAAAGCCTTTTAAATAAATCTCACGCAAAGCACGTTCCGATACGCGCGAGTCATTATAATTTCGATTTGTTTCTTGATTATTACATGCAAAATGTTTTGGGCAAGCTGCAACTGGATTACTTTGCACCCCGATAACATAACTTGCAGCCATTTTACCTGTTAAATAAGGATCTTCTGAAAAATACTCAAAGTTTCGCCCACCTAAAGGATTTCGATGGATATTCATCCCTGGTGCTAAAATCATATCGGAACCTAAGTCCAGTAATTCTTTTCCAAATTCAATCCCTATCACTTCCAGTAATTCTAAATTCCACGTACTTGCAAAAGCAGTACCACAAGGTAAAAGTGAAGCGTAATAATTTAAGCGAATACCTGCTGGACCATCTGTGGTAATAACCGGAGGAATTCCTTTTTGACGTAATGATTCAATCGTTCCACCAAACATTCCAGCATTCCCTTTCGGACCAAAGGGACTATTCATTGGTCCTTCACCGCGCGTTAAGGCGTCTAACTCTTCTTTAGAAAAAGAATGAATCAACTCTGATACTGTTTTACCGGTATCTAAGAAAGTCTCTTCAGAACTTACTTCTGATAAACTTTCCAGATGCTGCAACACTCTTTCCTTTACTGATTCTTTTTGTAAAGTTACGGGTTGATAAGTTTCAACCAATTGTCCTTCTTCCAACGTAGCAACTAAACGATTAAAATTTTCCACGGGAGCGGCAATTTGTTTCAATTTTTGAATTACTAATAATTTTTCTAAATGATAATTGCCCACCAATTCTAAGTTTATTAGACTATCGCCCACATAAAATTGATACTCTCCCGCCTCAAGAACATAGCTAAATGGATGACCTGTTACACCACTATCATCATAGGAAGCTAAGTCTTGTAGTTTAATTTCAAAATTCAAATTCTCTGTTTCACCAGGTTGAAGAAGCTCTGTTTTTTGAAATTCAATTAAATTGCGTTTAGGTTTTCCTAATTTTCCTTGTGGAGGCTCATGATAGACTTGAACCACCTCTTTACCCGGCATTTCTCCAATATTAGTCACAGAAACATTAATCGTCACACTTTTATCATTTACTAATAATTCTGAATCAATAGCAAACTGAGTATAACTTAATCCATAACCAAATGGATAAATAACTTTCTCAGGATGAAATGTTTCAAAATAACGGTATCCGACATAGATATCCTCTACATATTCTACATACTCTTCGTGACCAAACTGTTTAGCACTTGCATAATCTTCGTAATGGCGCGCAATCGTATCTGGCAATTTAGCTGAAGGATTCACATCTCCCATCAAAACATCCGCAATCGCATTGCCACTTTCCATACCACCTTGCCAAGCAAATAATATAGCTGAAAAGGCATAGTTTTCCGTCCAAGATAAGTCGATGACATTTCCACTATTGATAACTAAGACGACTTTTTCAAAATAATGGGTCACTTGATCAATCATTTGCTTTTCTTTTTGAGTTAAATAATAGCTACCTTCTTCCAAGATATTTTCACGATCTTCACCAGCCGCTCGTCCAATCACTATTAATGCAATTTCAGAATCTTCGCTAGCGGACTTTACTTCTTCATTCGATAACGTCATTTCCTCTAAGAAGCGTGGCCATTGTCCCCAAATACCATCTTCTACTATATTATTAGCAGAAAATGTTTGATATTTTTCTATTAAAACTTGATTTAATACTAAATCTTTTTCTTCTAATCCCTGAATAACATTGACTAAATAAGGTGGATTGACTTCCCCACCAGAACCATATCCTACATAAAAATAGTCTATTTGAGAACGTCCAAAAACTGCTAATTTGCTTTGTGCTTTTAAAGGTAATACACCCTCATTTTCCAAGCTGCTGCTTGTCTCAGTAATGCTGACATTTTAGGATTGATCTTTTTTTCTCCTAAAATCCCCTCTTTAATATTTATATGTTGTACTAATTCACTTACATTATCTTGGTTACTCATTGGTTTCCTCCCTACTTCCACTCACATTATTGACTATTTTTCTAATGTTATATAGTATTTATCGCGAAATTTCTTAGGTGTAATACCCACAAATTCTTTAAAATGCTTGATAAAATGGCTTTGTGATGAGAAAGAAAATTTGTTCGCTATATCCAATACAGACTCATCAGAAGACCGTAATTAATTCATCGCCAACTTTATTTTTTGTTGATTAATGTACTTACTGATAGGCATTCCCATTTCTGATTTGAATAATCTTGACAAATAGCTTGGTGTTACATCCAATTCCAATGCAATAACCTCAACTAAAATCCGATCCTGAATATGCGTATAATATACTTTTTACATTCTACAACATGTTTGGAAATCGCATCACTAATTTTTAACATTCGCATTTTATTAGTAAAATCCCAAACCATCTCATCATGAAGCTCATGAACTTCTTCAATCGTTTGTAAATTATCTAACTTTTGAATATAATAATCACTTAAACGAAAAGCGCGTTCAGGTTCCATTCCGTAATTACTACAATATCTTATTACCATGGCGGTAGTGATGACAAAATGATATTTAATATCTACTAAAGGATTTTGGATAGTTTACCTACGCCTTCAACTTCAATAAATTTATTTGCTCGTAAATTTTTATCTATCTCACCAAATTGTCATCTGCTACTGCTTTATAAAATAAATACTCTTCAGATAATTTGCGGTGTTTTATCCCTATTTGTTCTAATCTTTTGTATTTTCAAAATTAACCGCCGCACCAATTAAATTCGCATTTTGCAGAAATTCACAACGATCAATCTTAACCTTCAAATCACCCGCACCATTTGCTTTTAAATAATGGTCAAGCTTTTCTTGGATGGGGGATACAAAATCATCTCTTTGTGAGATACCCCCTCCAATTAAAATGAGTTCAGGGTCCAGCATTAAGGCCACATTATACATACTTCTAGCCAAAGTATCATAGACTTCCTCAGCACCTACCTTCGCTTGTTCATTCCCTTTAGCTGCTAAGTCGAATAACTCTTTACCGGATTCAAAATGATAACGTTTAGCTGTTTCTACCGGACTAGCAATTTGACTCAATGTTTTTTGACCATCCATTAACATATACCCTATTTCGCCACCAAATAGATTCGCCCCTTTAACAAGTTGTTTATTAATACTAACAGCTCCACCAATTCCCGAACCAATAATATAAAAAACGACATTGTTTAAGTCTTTTGCTCTGCCATAATAAAGTTCTGCTAAAGCCGCTGAATTCGCATCATTTTCAATGGTTACTTGTTTATTGAATAATTCTGTCAATTCTTTAACAATTTCAAAATTATGGATATAAGGAATGGCACTAATGCCTTTAATCACCCCTAATTTTGAATCGACAGAACCAGGCGAACTAATACCGATCCCTTCAACATCAGCGAATTTAGTTGCCACTTGTCCCATTTGTTGTTTCATTTCATCCCAAGTTGTTGGGGTTTTAAACGATCCAGTATTCGTTATCTTGTCGTTATCCCAAACACCATATTTGACAGCTGTTCCTCCCATATCAAAACAGAGTATTTTCATTTTTCTTCCCACCTTCATCAAAATAAACTAACCTTCTCTCTTTGAAGATTAGTTTATCATTTTTGCGTTCAAGTGACTAGAGCGCTTTCTTATATCCTATATTTTTTATCAAAACTTACTAATAATTTGCATTTTATTGAATAGAGTCTAAATATTCCATATCTTCTATTTCAATTTCAAAATCTAATTTCGCATTCTCAATAATATATTTTTCATGAACAGATTTTGGTAGAGGTAAAATGTCTTTTTCTAATAAATAGCGAATGCAAATTTGCGGAATTGATTTTCCATATTTAGAAGCCATCTTTTCAATCTGTTCATTGCCTAATAGTCGTCCAGTAGCAATCGGTGAATAACCTTCAACTAAAATATCATTGGCTTTACAAAACTCTAACACTTCTGGGTTGGTATTCCCGATATGATATATAATTTGGTTGACCATCGGTTTAACTTTACAAACTTCCATAATATTTTCTAAATCTTTAACATCAAAGTTAGATACCCCAATCGCTTTGATACTTCCTGCTTCATAAGCTTCTTCTAAAGCACGCCACACTTCACGGTTTTCTTCAAAATAATTCAACTTTTCCGGATTTTCATGCATGATTGCCCATGGACGTGGGGCGTGAATTAACATTAAGTCAATATACTCTAAATCTAATTCTCTTAAAGCTTGTTCAATGCTCTCTTTGGCTTCTTGATAAGTTTTACGTTCAGCCGGCACTTTGGTCGTCACATAAACGTCCTCGCGTTTTAATCCAGAATCTCTAACTGCTTGACCAACCTCTGTTTCATTACCATAAACAATCGCAGTATCAACGTGGGTATATCCATTTTTTAAAGCAAATAACGTTGCATTATAAGCATCTTCAGGTGCTGATTGCCATGTCCCTAATCCTAATTTAGGAATTTTAACACCATTATGCAGTGTAAAAGTTTCCTCTAAAATTGTCATTATGTATCCTCCTTATGTTTACTATTACTTATAATTATAATGGTAACGCTGTCTTTTGTATAGAAGAATTAATAAAAATTGATAATGCGATGGTAAGCCTCTTTAATTCAGAACACTACCATTATAAAAATAATCTTTATATTTGTTCTTTAACTTTATATCTGCTCTTATTGTATATAATATAGATGCCCTCTTTCGTGGTAAATGGTGCAATTATGATTAGTAATATAGTTTTACTTGACTTGAGTTTGTTAGCGTGATAAACTAACTTAAGTACAATTTTATTACTTTTATTTTGATTATGAAATATTTAATCTTATTATCCCTAAGATAAAAATAATACTTATCATACAATTACAGTAATATTAAAATAGGAGAAAATCTATGATTTCATCAGTATATAGTATTAGAAATAACAACGAGTCTTTAGTATTAAAAGCCATCATTGAAAATGGCCCTATTTCACGAGCAAGTCTTTCTGAATTAACAACTTTAAACAAAGCTTCTATCTCATCAATTGTCAAAACCCTGATCGAGGAACGCCTTGTTAATGAAACCGGAATCGGTAATGCTAGTTCTATGGGTGGTCGTAAACCAATTTTATTAGAATACAACAGTTCCTCAGGAGCAGTTGTTGCAATGGATATTGGCTACAACTATATCAATGTTCTGGTTACTTTCTTAGATGGAAAAATCATTTTGGAACAACAACTAAGAAAAATTGAAATTAACACAAACACCATTAATGACTTATTAACCGACATTTTAGACTACGTTATAGAAAATGTTCCCAAAACAAATAAAGGGATTATTGGATGTGCACTTTCAATTCACGGTATCACGCAAAACAACACGATTAATTTCTCTCCAATTTATGATTTAATTGGGGATGATTTATACCAATTCTTATCAAATAAGTATGACTTCCCATTTTATTTCGAAAATGAAGCAAACTTAGCTGCTTTAGGAGAGTATACTTTCGTTTCACGCGTAGAAGATTTACTATGTATTTCGATTCACGGTGGAATTGGACTAGGTATTATAGAAAATGGGTTGCTTCATCATGGCAATGCTGGAAAAGCTGGTGAGATAGGACATTCGATCATTTTCCCTGATGGTAAAGCTTGCCGTTGCGGTAACAAAGGTTGTCTAGAAAAATATGCTTCTCAACAAGCAATTTATGAAAGTGTCGCCGAATCGTTTGATATTGATATTAATAAAATAAACTCAGATTATGTAGTTAAAATGCTATCAACAGACCATAGAGAACCACTTTTAGAGTTACTTCGAGAAAAAGCCATGTACTTAAGTTTATGTATAAATAATATTATTCTTTTCCATGACCCAGAAGTTGTTTATATTGACAGTTCTTTATATGAAAAAATTCCTGAATTACTAACATTTATTTATGATTCCTTAAATAGTCGTTTCACCGAAGGCGTTAAAATAAAAACTTCCGCTTTCGAAGGACGCTCTACTTTATTTGGAGGTGTAGCGCTAGTATTACGTAACTTCTTAAATATCCCAGTCTTTAAACTTGGAAATTATCAACAAGAAAACTAAATTACTGAAAAAGTTAAACACCTATTAGAGTGACTTTTTACAATCATATTCTAATAGGTGTTTTATTTGAATTATATAATTATTAATGTTGGCGGAGAAATCAGTGTCACTCTTTTTAAACTCTAGCTACTCTATTATTTGATCCATTTTTAGTTATTTATTCATTTACAAAATCAAACAAATATTATTCGCCTAATTTACTTTCTTATTACAAACATTCATATATAACTATACAACATCTTAACTAAGGGGCTAAATTTGTTTAATTGCAGGATATACTTTTTGATATCTTTCATAAACTTCTTGATATTTCGTTACATTGTCGGCATTGGGTTGATAACTCTTGTCATATTTCACAAATTTAGAAATACAATCTTCTACAGAATCCACCACTCCACTACCAATGGCAGCCAACATCGCTGCACCTACACCTGGTCCTTGCTCTGTTTCTAGTGTAATAATCTCAGCGTTAAATATATCTGCTTGCATTTGCAACCAGTCTTTATTTTTGGCTCCACCACCTACAGATACTAACCGATCAAACTCTTGATTGGAAACATTACTCATAATCATTTGGGCGTCTTTTAAAGAGAAAGTAATCCCTTCTAAAACTGCTCTGGCAAAATGTTTTAATCCATGACGAATATCGATATTGGTAAAACTTCCACGAATTTCACTATCATTATGCGGAGTACGTTCCCCGGTAATGTAAGGGGTAAATAATAATCCTTCTGAACCTGGTTCTATTTTATCAATCCCTTCAAGTAATTCTTCAAATTTTAAATTGCTTGCAAAGGTATTTTTGAACCAGTTTAATGAATTTCCAGCTGCCAATGTCACTCCCATAGCATAATATAAATCGGGAGCACTATGATTAAACAGATGGACTTTCCCTTTATAATCAACTTCGGCTGTTGGTTCACTTGCCAAGAACACACCACTCGTTCCAATTGAAATCATACCTAATCCTTTATCAACTATCCCTGCACCTAAAGCAGCACAGGCATTATCGGCTCCACCGGCATGAACACTCACATCATGAGTAAAGCCATATCGTTCTTTTATGTCAGTTGTAATTGAGGCTACTTTATCGATTGAACGATGCAAGGTTGGTAAAATTGAACGGTTAATATTAAATTGAGTTAAAATATCTTCCGACCAATCCAATTTTTCTATATCCAATAAAAGAGTACCCGCAGCATCCGAATAGTCCATTGAATACTCTCCGGTTAGACTATAAACCAAATAATCTTTTGGTAGCATTAAATGCTTCGTTTTCTGCCAGTTTTCTAGTTCATTTTCTTGAATCCATAAAATCTTTGGTAATGTGAAACCTTCAAGTGCTATATTTTTAGTAATCGCTAATAACTCAGGTCCAAATTCCTCCATAATGGTTTGACATTGTTTTGTGGTTCTGACATCATTCCATAAAATAGCCGGTCTTATCACTTCGTTATGTTGGTCGAGTAAGACTAAACTATGCATTTGACCAGAAAAACTAATGGCAACAAGACGCTCTGAAAAATCATCAACACGATTGTTCAACTCATCCATTACATTAAACATAGCCTCTTTCCAATCCAATGGATTTTGCTCACTATACCCTGGTTTAGGCTGTAATAAAGCATAATTTTGATCAGCGGTGGTGATTAATTCGCCAGATTCATTAAATAATAAACCCTTTAATGACCCTGTTCCTAAGTCAATACCTAAAACATAACTCATCTGTCCCACCTCAACTTTCTAAATTAGAACAATAAATCGTTTAAACGAGACTTCACAACTTCTAAATGACTTGATTCTAAATGGATGTCTTGATTTTCTAGGGCATAAGCTGTTAAGCTTTCTAAATCTTCTGCTCCATCTACAATGCGTTTACCAATTCCTTCAGTATAACTTGCATAGCGGTTTTCACGTAATTCATCTAAGTAACGTGTTTCTTTTAATTTCGCTGCCGCTTTTAAGCCTCGTGCATAGGTATCCATACCAGCAATATGCGCTAATAATAAGTCTTCCATTTTATGGGATGATCGTCTTACTTTTGCATCAAAGTTAATACCACCTGGTGCAATACCTCCATTTTCTAGGATTTCATACATGGTAAAGGTCGTATCATACACATTTGTTGGGAATTCATCCGTATCCCAGCCTAATAATAAATCACCTTGGTTAGCATCAATTGATCCTAATGCTTGATAGTTACGCGCAACATTTAATTCATGTTCAAAGGTATGACCCGCTAATGTCGCATGGTTGGCTTCTAGGTTTAATTTGAAGTCCCCTTCTAAACCGTATTTTTGAATAAAGGCCATCGTAGTTGCTGCATCAAAGTCATATTGATGTTTTGATGGTTCTTTTGGTTTTGGTTCAATTAAGAATTGTGGTTTATGACCAATTTTTTCGCCATAAGCAATCGCCATTTTGAATAAACGCGCAATATTATCTTGTTCTAAAGCCATATCAGTATTTAATAATGACTCGTAACCTTCACGACCACCCCAGAATACATAGTTCTCGCCACCTAATTTTTTACTGATGTCTAAGCCTTTTTTCACTTGGGCTGCCGCATAAGCAAATACATCTGCATTATTAGATGATGCTGCACCATTGTTATAGCGTGGATGAGAGAACATATTAGCGGTATTCCATAATAATTTAATTCCTGTTTCATCCATTTTCTCTTTAATTAAATCAGTAATTTCATCTAAATTTTGGAAGAATTCTTCTAATGAATCACCTTCTGGTGCAATATCCACATCGTGGAAGCAGAAATATTCTACACCTAATTTTGTTAAGATTTCAAAGAAAGCCTCTACACGATTACGCGCTGTATCCATTGGTGTTTCACCAAACCAAGTACGTTCATTAACGGGGTTACCAAATGGATCGCTACCATCTTGGGTCATGGTATGCCAATAAGCAACTGCAAAACGTAAATGTTCTTTCATTGTTTTGCCTAAAACCACTTCTTCTGGGTTATAGTGACGGAAAGCAAATAAATTATTTGTTTCTTTGCCTTCATATTTAATTTGACTAATCTCTGGGAAATAACTCATTTTTCATTCTCCTCTTCTTTTAAGGTTTGTTTGTCTAATAAACTAACTAAATAAATTGTAACGTTTTCATATGTTATTGTCAATACTTTTTATAAATTATTTTATTTGTTCTCAATATAAACATCATTAAAAATAAATGTGTGGTTATTCATCTTTTTTTAATGTTTGAAACTTTTTCAACTTAATATGACTACTATCCGTTCTTTTTGAATAGCTTTTTTGACGTTTACAAAAAATAAATTTATTTTCGTAAAAAAGAACCTGTTTCGTCCTCTTTAAATGCTATAATCTGTTCAAAATGAACAGGTGGTGTATAATATGAAAATTAATCTTTTAATTATTTGTAGCGATTCAACCATTATCACTAAAATCCAACATGTCATGCATGATTTTCCTAAAATTAACTATCTTATTGAGAATTTGAGTTATCAAAATTTAAAAAAATTTTTAATAAGTAAACGCAATCAATTTGATGTCCTTTTAGTTCATGGTATTTTTAACCAACCGATTGCTGAGGAAACCGGCTTACCAACCTATTATTTGCGTGAAAATACAACGGATATCTTAATGACTATAAAGTTATGTCAAAATAATTCGCATCAAACGATTATTTATACTACTGATTCTCTTTATAAAGAAACTAAACAAGTTGTTGACTCACTCGATGTCGCAATACCCGTCATTGCGATTCATTCGTGGGAGCATTTAACCACTGAATTAAATAAATTGACTGAGAAAGGATATTCTATATTGATTACTGATTCCTATTTATATCCAATTACTAACTTAACTAGTTATGAAACTTTAACCTATGTAATCTCTAGCGAAACCATCAAGCGTCTAATAAAACATATCATTGAGGTTGTGTTACCAATTAAAAGGGTAAAATTTTACAATTCACTGTTAAAGTATTTACTCACTAAGAATCAAATTGACTATTTAATTTATGATGATCAACAACAATTATTATTTGAACACGAGACATTAAATTTTAAATTACCTCTCTCTCCTTCCATATTAGATTTATCCAATCAAAATTATGAAACAGAGGAAGATAAATTTGTTTTTGAAAATCAAATTTACCATCTTTATTCAAAAAAGAAAAAGCAAAGTATGGTTGAACTCGTACATCCTGCAGTAACGCTTCATTCTCTAACAGAACTTAATGAATTATTGCCAAATACCTACCTTCGACCTGTGTTAAATAAATATTTAGATAATATAAAGTTTAGGAAAATTGCTTCGAACTATTCCACATTCTTTGTCTATGGTAATCGGAATACCTTAAAAAGCTTAATGGGGGTGGTAATCAGTCAATATAATAATTTAACCACTCAGAATTATTATCTAATGGATTGCCGTCAATTTGATTCAAACTGGTGGATTCTCGCTCCAACTTTGCTATCACAATACGATACTCGTTATATTTTTCAACATACTGAGTGCCTGTCCGAATTTGACCAAGATAAATTAATACAAGTTGTCAATAATAACTTACAAAATCAACATTCTTGTTGTATTTATCTTTATGAAGCTGAGGAATCAAACACTTACGTACGAAATTCAATTTATTATCAATCTTTTCCCATAAGAATGCTCAATCTAAATGAGTATGTTGAGTTTGATGTAATCATCCGCTTGATGACGCATCATTATTGTCAAATAATGGATAAAACCATCTTTCATTATGATCAGCCTGCACTTGAACTACTAGAATCTTACCACTGGCACTCGAACTTTGCTCAACTTGAAACAGTCATTAAATGGATTGTTTCTTCCAATGAAGAAATCCGTGTGACCGCAAATCACATAAAAGAGAGTCTCAAAATTGTCCAAATGAATCAATTTAAAAAATCATATCTCAAGGATGCAACAATGACCAACAATCTTAAACTAGATGAATACATTCGAGAAATTATTCAAACAAAATTAAAAGAATTTGGCAATAATAAGGAAAAAACTTCCCAAGCATTAAACATCAGTCGAAGTCGGTTAAATCGCTATTTGAAATAAATGGCTGCATCATTTAGAGAGTTGATAGACATATAATCTTTAAATCCTCTTTAACATTGAGCCAAATAAATAAATGCCCTTAGGTAAACAATTATTACCTAAAGGGCATATGCATGATACATAATAAATTAAAGCATTATTTGATTAATGATTCCCATTTCCAATCTAAAACTTCCGGAATATCACTTCCATGTTCACGGATATAATCTGTATGATAGGCAACAGTATCTAACATTTTTTCTTTAAACGCTCCCGCTGCATCACCATAAACAGCCTCAGCTGCATCTTTTGCTAAATGGAAACGATCAAGTTCTGATAATACACGCATATCAAATGGTGTGGTAATATCCCCATTTTCACGGTAACCGTGGATTGAAATATGATGATTTTGACGTTTAAAGAATATATCACGGATCATCCCTTCATAACCGTGGAAAGCATAGATAATCGGCTTATCAGTTGTGAATAGGTTATTAAACTCATCGTCAGTCAATCCTCTAGCATCAACTTCTGGATGGCGTAATTTCAATATATCGACTATATTAATAAAGCGAATCTTCATTTCAGGGAATGCTTTATTTAATATTGATATGGCTGCGAGTGCTTCTAAGTTTGGCTCCGTTCCGGCCGCTGCAATGACCACATCTGGAGTTTCTCCATTATCAGTAGATGCCCAGTCAATTACTTTATAGCCTTTTTCTACCAATTCTTGCGCTTCATCAGCTGAGTAAAATTGTGGACGTGGATGTTTTGAAGAAACAATTAAATTAATTTTATCTTCGTCTTGTAAAGCTTTATCCATTACAGCCAATAAACTATTGGTATCCGCTGGTAAATATTCACGAATAAATTCAGGTGTTTTTTCAGCTAAATGTGTTAATAAATCTGGATCTTGGTGCGTATAACCATTATGATCTTGTTGAAATACTGTAGATGTCGCAATCAAGTTTAATGAAGGATAATTTTTACGCCATGGCGCATGTGTTTTAGACTTACGTAACCATTTGAAGTGTTGAGTAATCATGGAATCGACTACTCGCAAGAATGATTCATATGACGCAAAGAATCCATGACGTCCAGTCAAAACATAACCTTCTAAGAATCCTTCTGCTTGATGCTCGGATAATTGTGAGTCAATGACGCGACCAACTGGTGAAATCCATTCATCATATTCTTTATTCATACGACCTAACCATTGACGATTAGTCGCATCAAATACATGTTGTAGGCGATTAGATTTTGTTTCATCTGGTCCGAAAATACGGAAGTTTTTTGGGTTTTCTTTTATTAAATCAGCCGCATATTTGCCTAATTCAATCATATCTTGTGCGATTATTTCACCAGGTTGTCGTATATCTAACGCATGTTGTCTCCAATCGGCTGTGTTCATCTTTTCAACAATCCCTGCATTCGTTACAGGATTCATTGACATTCTACGTTGGCCTTTTGGTGAAAGAGCTCGAATTTCTTCTTTTACATATCCTTTTTCATCGAATAATTCTTCAGGCTTATAAGATTCTAACCATTCCACTAAATATGGAGCAGTCGTCATATCTTTACCTGTAACTGGAATTGGAACTTGATGGGCTCTAAATCCGCCTTCAATTGGTTCGCCATTCCATTCTTTTGGACCCGTCCATCCTTTAGGTATTCTTACAATAAGTACTGGCCATTTTGGTTGTGTTGCTTCTTCAGCTGGGTGTTTTCTCGCTTTGGTTTGAATATTTTTAATTAATTCAATTGCTTCATCTAATTTTTTGGCCATTTGCGTATGAACCACTTCAGGATCTGTTCCACCTACAAAAATAGGGGTCCAACCCAATCCATTGAACATATCCATTAATTCTTCATTAGTTTTACGCTCTAAAATAGTTGGATTATGAATTTTCCCACCATTTAAATATAAAATCGGTAAAACAGCACCGTCATTCACAGGGTTGATAAATGTATTTGAGAACCAGCCAGCCGCTAGTGGTCCTGTCTCAGCTTCACCATCTCCAACTACTGTTGCTGCAATTAAATTTGGATTATCTAAAATCGCACCGGTAGCATGAGAAAGAGAATAACCTAATTCTCCTCCTTCATGAATTGACCCTGGTGTTTCAGGCGCAGCGTGTGAAGCAATTCCTCCAGGAAAAGAGAAAATTTTACATAATTGTTTTAAACCAGCTTCATCTGGTGTGATTTCTGGATATAGTTCTGAATATGATCCATCAATAAATGAATTGGAAACCATCACTTGTCCACCGTGTCCAGGTCCTTCAATATAGAACATATCTAAATCATACTTGTTAATTACACGATTTAAATGAGCATAAATAAAATTTTGACCTGAAATAGTCCCCCAGTGTCCAATTGGCGTTAATTTTACATCTTCTCTAGATAACTCTCTACGCAATAAAGGATTATCTTTTAAATACATCTGTGCCACTGAAATATAGTTCGCTGCTCTCCACCATTTATCTACTTTTTCCAAGTAGCTTCTATCATCATAATTAGTCATTGTTGACTCCTCTCAATAAGTACTGCTTACATCTTCAGTTAGTTTGTGACCTAAACCAACTTACAGATGTATTGTAAAATGACAATAAATTTATGTCAATAGTTATATAAAAAATTCACAAATAGGAGGATAAATAAAAGGCTATTTCTCCCTATGGATACAAATAGCCCGCCTCATTAATAATTAAAATTCTATCTTATCACCACATACTCCAAGCCAACTAACTTAGCCCATGCAACTAATTGATCTGTCTTTAAAGCTAATGAAACAACGGTATGGTGGCCTCCACCCGCTTCAATCCAAGCGTGCACACCTTCCTTGAAGCTTGGCAATACTTCCCACATTACGCGTGCGACTGGTAATTTAGGCGCCGGTTCTTCAGGTGTAAAGGCTTTAACTTCATTGATTAATAACTTATAGTGTGTCCCAAAATCGGCAATAGAAGCCACAACTCCGTCACCAGCTTTGCCATCAAATACCAGTCTGGCCGGATCATCTTTCCCACCAATGCCAAGAGGTGCGACTAATATTTTTGGCTTATTGACCGCTAAACTTGGATCTACTTCTAGCATATGAGATTGTAAGATAGCTTCTTTCCCTTCAGCTAGTTCATAGGTATAATCTTCCATGAAGCCTGTAGCCGTATTGTGAGACATTACTTTCATGAAACGATCTAAAGCGGCAGTTTTCCAATCGCCTTCTCCCGCAAAACCATACCCTTGAGCCATTAATCGTTGAACCGCTAAACCTGGTAATTGTTCCATACCCCATAAATCTTCAAAATTACTAGTAAAGGCTGTATAACCACCATCATCTAAGAAACGTTTTAAGGCAATTTCATAACGTGCTTGAGTCTTAACATGTTTTTCCCAGACCTCTTTTTCGTAATCAGCATAATCAAAATCATAGAGCTTTTCATATTCAGCAAATAATTGATCGACTTCTTCATCAGTCACCTTCTCCACCACGGCAACCAAATCCCCAATGCCATAATAATCGACCGTCCAGCCTAATTGAATTTGGGCTTCCACTTTATCTCCTTCAGTTACCCCTACATTACGCATGTTATCACCAAAACGAGCCACTTTTAAATTAAAACTTTCACCATAAGCTACTGCTAAATCCATCCAACGGGCAATTTTTTGTTGAACATCTGTATTTTTCCAATATCCGACTACGATTTCATTATTTTTTTGCAAACGAGCATTAATAAAACCATACTCGCGATCGCCATGGGCAGATTGATTGAGGTTCATAAAATCCATGTCAATAGTAGACCATGGAATTGATTCATTAAATTGAGTTGCTAAATGTAATAATGGTTTTTGTAATAATTTAGTTCCACGAATCCACATCTTCGCTGGTGAGAATGTATGCATCCAAGTAATAACACCGGCTACTTCATCACGATAATTAATTTCTTTCATTAATTTTGTGATAACATCAGCAGATACCGCTAATTCTTCTTGAAACACCACTGGATAAGGTAAATTACCTTCTTTATTTAAGTGATCAATAATAGTACGGGCATCTTTTCTTACCTCTTCTAATGCTTCTGGTCCATATAAATGTTGGGACCCTACTACTAACCAAAACTGTTTATTTGATACTTCTAACATCTACATCCCTCTTTCATTATTTTTGCCCATAGTAGGCATCTTTTCCATGCTTTCTTTGATAATGTTTTTCCAATATATAGTTCGGTAATTCTGGGGCATCAGAATTCAATTGCATTGTATAAAAGTTCATTTTACAAACTTCCTCTAATACAACCGCATGCATCACAGCATCTTTGGCATCTTTGCCCCATGTAAAAGGTCCATGCCCTTTTAATAAGATACCGGGGACTGCCAAGGGTTGAATCTTACGTTCAGTAAGTGTCTCAACAATCACTTCACCTGTATTGGCTTCATAACCTGCTTCGACTTCTTCTGAGGTTAAATAACGAGCACAAGGGACTGTTCCATAAAAAGTATCCGCATGAGTGGTACCAAAGCATGAGACATCTTTTCCTGCTTGTGACCAAACGACAGCCCAAGGTGAATGTGTATGCACAACTCCTCCGATATCTGGATAATGACGATACAAGGCCGCATGTGTCAACATATCAGAAGAAGGTCGATTTGTTCCTTCAACGATATTTCCATCAAAATCACAAACAACCATATCCTCTGGTGTCATCACATCATAATCTACTCCTGAAGGCTTAATGACAAATAATTTTTGCTCATGGTCGGCTTGACTAACATTCCCCCATGTATATTTAATTAAGCCTCTTTTTGGTAATTCTAAATTCTCTTCATAAACGATTCTTTTTAATTCTTCTAACATTTGATTCTCCTCAAGATTTAAAATAACTAATGGCTGCTTTTTCGATTGGTAATCCTAATTTATAACTTGATAAATAGGCTTTTGCGTTCTTGACTTCTTCTCCTTCAGGCTGAACGGTAACATTTTCTATTTCCTTAAAGACAATTGTTTCTAAATACTCATTTAAAGTTAAATCAGCATGGTTTAAATAATCGGCTAATAACGCCATTCCCCAGGCACCACCTTCATTTGAAGTTGTTGTAACCGTGACGGGAATATTTAAAATATTAGCTAAAATAGTTTGCGCCACTTTAGGGGTAGTAAAGATACCACCATGACCTAGTAATTGATCAATCTCGATTTGTTCATTTTGGGTTAATAATTCCATCCCAATGGCCAGTGTACTAAAAGCTGATAGTATTTGAGATTTAAATAAATTCGCTAAGTTAAATTGACTGTTAGGTTGACGGACCAGTAATGGTCGACCTTCTTCAATTTGGATAATATTTTCTCCTGAGAACAGTCCATAGTTTAATAATTGACCACAGTTTGGGTCACCTTCTAATGCTTGATTAAATAATAGTGTATACGTTTGATCAAGAGATAATGGACTCCCCGCCTTTTGAGCAAACTCATAGAAGAGATTTACCCAAGCATTAATATCCGAGGTACAGTTATTAGCATGTACCATTGCCACATCATCTCCGCTTGGAGTGGTAACCATATCAATCTCAGGATATATATTACTCAAGGGTTGTGCGAGTACAATCATAGCAAAAATAGAAGTACCTGCTGAAACATTACCTGTTTTCGGACTCACACTATTGGTCGCAACCATGCCGGTTCCTGCATCACCTTCCGGAGGGCATAGACGACTTCCTGGCTCTAAATCACCCTCTGGATCAAGCAACAAAGCGCCCGCTTGTGTTAGTTGCCCTGCATCTTGACCCGCAATGAGCACTTCAGGCAATACCATTTTAATCTGCCATGGAAATACTTTGCTCTCAATCAATTTATCAAACTGCATCAATTTTTCTTTATCATACTGTTGAGTTGTCGAATCAATTGGAAACATCCCAGAAGCATCTCCTACTCCTAGTACTTTTCTATCTGAAAGCAACCAGTGGATGTATCCGGCTAAAGTCGTCATAAAATCTAATTCATAAAGATGGGGTTCTGAATCCAAAACTGCTTGATACAAATGAGCGATGCTCCAACGTTCCGGTATATTAAAATAAAATTCATCCGTTAATAATTTGGCAGCTTCTGTTGTATTATTATTGCGCCAAGTTCTAAACGGTACTAACAGATTTCCGTCAGCATCGAAAGGTAAATAACCATGCATCATCGCGCTAATGCCGATTTGTCCAATCTTCGTTAAGGTTACTCCATATTGATCTTTTACTGCTGCTTTTAGATAGGTAAAGCAAGTTTGTAGTCCTTCAATGATGGCATCTTGACTATACGTCCAAAAACCATCTACTAATTGGTTTTCCCATTGATAAGAACTATCGGCTAATAATTTTTGTTGGTCATCGATTAAGATGGCTTTAATTCTAGTAGAACCGAATTCAATTCCTAAACTTGTTTGTCCGAGCAATATTTTTTCTTTTATTTCCATTTAATCACCT
>NZ_BCQX01000025.1 GCF_001552295.1 Globicatella sanguinis NBRC 15551
ACTGCGCTCTTAATGAATAAGCACTAGTTTGACTGAATTTTTCAAATTTATGTTCAATCTCATTAAGACGTAGTTTGAGACCACTCAACCACTGCGCTCTGAATTAACTAGATATGCCTGAATAGAATTTAAAAAATTTTTTCCCAGCCTCTTACTTATTATTGCCAAACATACTTAAAAAAAGTTTATAACTTAAATTGTACTTCTTCAAAGAATTGATTCATATTAATACATCGAATCCCTAACTGATCACTTACATCGGGGATTTTAGCGGCCTTACTCGGATTAATTTTATTGAGATTAATCACTCTATTTTCTTCAGTTACAATTGTATAGTTCTCCTTCATAGCGATTGCAATAAGCCATCATCGCTATTTATTCCTTTCTCCTAATACCTGATAGCCTTTGTAACCGACTCCAATGAGTCTAAAGGCTTCGGTATAAGACAATCGTTGTTCTTTTACCGCATTACTAACATATTGATAAAAATTGGGATCAACACGATACTTTAGGGTGTTTCGATAATTTCCCGTTATTTTATTTTTTGGTATCTGAGTCGATTGAAATTCTTCTTTTAACTGCTTTACTGTTTCTTGGTATTTGACTTTAGAAATGAACTTTAAATCATACATTCTTCGCACAACAACTTGTTTGCTCACTTCAAAGTATTTTGCTAAATTATTTAAATTTACGTCAATGCCTAATTGTTCATTATACTTCGATAGGAAGATATCTTTTGGAACTAATATTTCAGCTGTAATTCGGTTAACTTTTACTTCTAGTGGATTCAATGGGGATTCTGTTAAATCTAATAAGTGATCCTGACCAAAGAACAAATGGACAAATTCATGAATTAGAGTAAACAAACGACCGGTATTCGTATCTTTTTGATTGATAAATATAATCGGTGCTTTATTATCTGAAAGAACAAAACCTCTAAACTCTTCTAAACTTAAGTTTCGATGGGTATTTTCTTTCACAATACCATTAATGAATACGAAAACACCTAACTGATTGAGTTCGTTTCGATAAGTAGAAAAACGACCTGAAATTATATTTTCTCCTAGGTAATGACGAATCGTATTCAGAACTTTTTCATCTGAATCCTCTAATGTAAATTGTCCAATAAAAGGAAGTTCTCCGATAATCTCCTCTCTTAGGAAAGCTTGTTTATCTTGCATATCGACAATCGTTTCTTTTAATTCCGTACTCATTTCATTTATTGTTTTAGAATCAATTGTTCTAAAATCCGCTTCAATCTCAGGAGAAGCAATGAATTGATTTAATAATAATAAACCTGTTGGAATGTTGATTAACTTCGCAATAGTACTTAATTGATTAAATGTCGGTTTTTCTTGCCCGGTTAAATAGGCTTCAATTTTGGGTAACTTTTGTTTTAAATAATCAAGAGGAGTGTTCGATGCTTGTACATACTTAGCTAGAACTTCTTGATTAATTGCTAATCTTTCTACCATCGTAACCCCTCCTCGTAATTCTTTGACTAAATTGTAGCATATTTCGATTATAAATGGGAGTGGACTTGAAGTAGAAAACCGATTGATTTTCACTTCGTCTGTCCAGTCCCGCAATGCAAAGTAGATGAGGTTATAAATGAGTCAGTAAGACGCAGTTTTAACCCCCTCTGCCACTGCACTTTTAATTAACGCACAATAACTCAACTTAGTCTCGTCCCTGACTCTTTAGATGCCTCTCAAACACTGCGCTAAAAAATATACACTAATCATTCGCATTTAAAGCAGTTCGGTTTACTTTTTTCGTGTTAGTACGCAAAACGATATTGGAATACTTCAAATGATTTTAAGAAGCAAATCTAAGATGATTCAAACTTCTTCGCGAATATCGCTTCTGTTAAAGTTTGAGAGAAGTTTAATTGCAATTCTTTCCCAGCGATATCAGCCCATTTGGGGATTGTGAGTGTTTTTTTTACTAACTCTTGCATACCTAGATATCGAGTAACATCTGTAGTAACCATTGAAATAAATGATTGCTGTTCATCGTAATCTTGACTAAACTCCGAATCTTCTTTAAATGGATTGTGATCAATTAATGATAACTCATTTATATTAGTTGGGATAGGTAATGTGTGATTCTCTTCAATCAAATCGGCTACTTGTATCCCCAAATACTCGGTGGCCATCATCATCGCATCCGCAAGATTTTCGCCTTGAGTAGCAGAATATTCAAAGTCAGGAAATGTAATAAAATAATTATTCTCCTTTGGATCAAAATAAAATAAAGCGGGATAAACTACTTGCATACTCAACTTCCTTTCTTAATGATGCCATAATGCCAATAAATTGGCCTGTTTTAATATATTGCGTTCTGTACCTCTTTTTAATTCTCCATGTGGAATGATAATTGGTCGGCATCCTTTCTTTTTCATTTTTATATGGGAGCCTTTCCCCTCTCTGGTATAGGGTGTCCATCCATGCAACATCAACAATTTCATCATCTCTAATTGCGTCAAAGGCATTTATATTCTTCCTCCTATTTATTATAACACGTATAACACGCATTGTGCATGTTATTTGCTTTATAAAATAAAATACAAAATTTATTCAATAACACTCGAAAAAAACCAAGGCAAATTGCCTTGGTTAATAGATTGAGCTTAATTTGAAGGAGTCTCTTACCAAAGAGATGTCCATAAACCAAATGGACCAGCACCTAGTAATCCGATTACTAAGATTAATAAAATACATTTAATTGGTGTGCATCCTTTAAATGCTAGTAAATAATATAAGAGTAAGGTGATTGTTAGTGGTATTAATTTTGGCATGATCCCATCAAGTATCTCTTGTATATTAATTTGAACAGGTGTTTCCACATACTCAAAATAAGTTACTTTATAATTACCACTTGGCAATTCCGTTATACTAGCGTCTTCTTGACCAATTGCTGGAGTTTGATCAGCCACATTTTCATAGATGATATTTTCATAATTACCTATTTCTGAGGCTGGTACTGTCTCTACAATTTCAACAGCTTCTTGAGTGGTACCATTAGGAATAACTAATCCGTTAACGGCAGTCGCTCCGTAAACACAAGTTAGGGCACCGACAACAAATACCCCTAAAATTGATGCTGCACGTGTAAATGCCTTTGCATTTTGAGTTAAAATACCAATGGCATTTGTTCCCAAGCTATATGACCAATGCATGAGATAGTAACGAACGATAAATTGTACAATATTAAAGATTAGTAAAATAAGGTCCTTCTAAAAAGATTCCTTGAATTTTTGCGCCTTTAATATTTTGATAATTTTCACCTATTAATTGACAAACATCATTCAATGACTGACAACTAGAAGTTAATGTCGTAGGTAACCAAGATGTTACACCTGTGCTTAATAACCCTTGTGCGATGGTATTTAAGCCTTCTATCTCCCCATCCATAACATCTTTTCCTAAATATCCATGGATATGTGTTTCGACAAAATCAGGTCCCACAATTTTATTTGAATAATCAATTAAAGTATCTTCACCATTCAATTGGGAATCATTTTCATAAAGACCAATAAATTTTCCGTCTTTTACCTCTAGATAGACATTTTCTAATACTTTATCAGTTAAAATTAATTTTCCTATTTTATAAATCTCAGACATTCACTTCACGCTTTCAGCTATTTTTCAAACGGATGGATCGTAACGCCTTTTACTACTCGATTAACGGTACCTGTTTTCGATGGTGTATCAGGTGTATTATCCACAGCTATCGAACTTAATAATGCATAAATTTGTCCAAAAACAACGTATGGTAATACTAAATATCCTTCTTCTACGTGTTCTGTTAATGCAATATCAAAATGGGTAAAGCCATCGATTTGAGGATTATCCCCACCGACAACAATCATCGATTTAGCAATCTTGTCAGCAGCAATTTCAGTCATCAAATCAAGCTCATATTGACGTGCATAAGCATCTTCAGACTGGTACAAAATAATAGCTGTTTGATCATTCACGATTGATTTCGGTCCATGTCTAAATCCTAAAACTGTCTCATATAAAGTTGTTTTAGCTCCAGCGGTTAATTCTAAAATCTTTAATTGCGTTTCATGGGCTAATCCAAAGTATACGCCTGAACCCAAGTAAACAACACGCTCAACATTTAAATCCACTAAAGCTTGAATTTGCTCTTCTTTGTCAAAAATACCTTCCGTCGTTTCAATCATTTGTTCTACCCAAGCTTTCTTTTGCTCAAATGAACGATTATCAAAAATTAATAAACTGGTTAAATACATACATGAAAAGGCACCAGTCATCGCAAATCCTAAATCATTCGACAGTTCCGGTTGTAATAATAGTAAGTTTTTATCATCACCATGAGAATTTTTTGCTAATTGACCTTCTTTAGAACAAGTTATCGTAATTTGATATAAGTCAGACACTAATTGTTGTGCTAACTTAACAGTCGCGACACTCTCTGGAGAATTACCTGAACGTGCATATGATACTAATAAAGTCGGTTGGGTTTCTTTAAAATATACCGTTGGGTTGGTGACTAAATCTGTTGTCGCTACATCTAAATATTCCCAACTTAAATCTTCTTGCGTTTTCATAATTTGTGGCAATAAGGTCTCGCCAACATAAGCAGAAGTGCCTGCACCAGTAAAAATGACTTTTACAGAATCATGTTTTTCCTTAATGTTATTTAAAAAAGTTTCAATAGTTTCACGTTTTGATTCGATCGTTTCTAATACTTCACGCCACAACTTAGGCTGTTGACGAATCTCACGAGTAGTATTGACAGCACCTAATCGCTCTAATTCTTCAGTTGAATAATTAAACATGTTTCATCACCTTTCTTATTCATTAACACCAATTTTTTCAGTCCATGGAGTGGCAGTTTTAGTAAGTACATCATTCAATCCATTGATATTTTCTTTTCCTTGGGTTGATAACCATTCACGTGCCGCTTGGTCACCTTCTTGAACAAATATGCCAACTGAATCTTTCCATGTCGCACGACCACATAAAACACCATTAAATTGACTGCCCGCTTCTTTAGCAAAAACTAAAGTGTCTTGGAACAATTCACTGGATACACCCGCTGATAGGAAAATATAAGGTAAATGAGTCGCCTCGTCCTGTGCTTTAAAGTGGGCTTTTGCTTCATCTTGTGACATAATAAAGTCTTCTCTAGCAAAACCTTCAACATATTCCACATTGACCGGCACTTCTACTTTTAAAACATCGACATTATATTGAGGTTTAGAAAATTCTTTCATCGCTTCAATTACTTTATGGGGTTTAACACCTGCGTATTCTTTAGATTTAACATCGTCCATTTGATGGTCATAGGTTAAAATTTCTAAGAAAAATGGTATCTCTTCTGCTAAACATTCAGAACCAATTCGTTCCACAAAGGCGTGTTTTCGTTCATTAATGGCATCACTTTCATCGATATCATAGTAAAGTAAGAATTTTACTGCATCTGCCCCGATTTCTTTAATACGTTTAGCTGACCATTCTCCTAATAAATCAGGCAATCGACCTGGTTCAGTCGCATCATAACCAGTCTCTTCATAAGCTAATAATAATCCTGCTTTTGCATCTCTAACTTTTGTAGCGGGTAATCCATATTCAGGATCTAATAAAATTGATGACGCATAAGGGGTTAAAACTTCTGAAATTGAGATTTTAAATGCTTCAACTGCTGCTTGAATATCTTCAACAGCTCCCTTTGATTCAATCATCTTTCGAATTGATCCTCGTTGGTCAATGGCTAAAGCTGAGATAACATGGTCATTGGTAGACAGTTTTTCTAACTTTTCGAATTTGCTTTTTGAAATAATGTGCATTTTTGTCCTCCATCCTTCTAAAAAGAAACATTTTGTGTCATTTTACTAACAATATAACGCAACAACGAACAGAAGTCAACATAACATTGACAAATAACGAACATAATATTATATTGTAAAGGTAAAGCGAACATATTCAGACATGTTCAGAAAGGAGTCATTTATGCTAAAAGAAGAACGCCAGCGCTTGATTGAAGAATTACTAAAAAACAATCGTGTCATTTCAAATGCGGATATTTTAAATTTATCAAATGTGACTGAAATGACGATTCGCAGAGATCTAAAAGAAATGGAAGAAAAAGGTTTATTGATTCGAATTCACGGAGGAGCCAAAAGCATTAATACAGATGTAGAGGCGACTAACCCTAAAAAAGAATTTAGCCATATCCGTAAGCGTACAATCAATCGACCTCAGAAAAAACATGTTGCACAACTAATCGCCAAAGAAATTAATGAAGGTGATACCGTTTTTCTAGGTTCAGGAACCACTATTGAAATGGTTTATGATTATTTAACCGTGCCGAACATTCAAGTTGTGACGAATTCAATGTTAGTATTTGAAAAATTCAAATTAGATAAACGATACGAAACGATTTTGATCGGTGGTGTTTATCGCGATGTTTCAGCCTCGTTTCATGGCACGATTTCCGATCAAGTAGCAGAAAACTTCCATGTACAAAAAGCATTCATATCAGCCAATGGCATTTTAAATAATAATATTTATGATGCTGTCGCCGAAGAAGGTCTAACTCAAAAAATCATTTTCGAAAATGCTAAATTAAAATATTTAGCAGTTGATTCAAGTAAATTTGATAAAAAAGATTTCTATCAATTTTATCAAACACAAGATTTGGATTTTATTTTGACTGATAATGAGATTCCTGTAGAAACATTAGAACACTATCGTAATTATTGTAAAATTATGACTAAATAAGGATTTAAACCGAAGTTTTTTGAATTCTATCGGATATTTATAGCTCTATCAGTCAAGGAGTTGTGAGAACTAAATGATAACTAGAACTCCTTAAGACAAAGCGATATGAAATTTAACTTATAGCTATACCACTGTATGGCCACGGGTTGCGAATCCTACCGCTTAAAAAATAAGGGAGAATGGATTATTTGTAACTTCACTTTAAGTGATGAAAGCAACCTCATTAGCATACTGGCTAATGTCTATTGATCAAAAAGATTAACAATAAGCCAACAAACACACTTGTTAAACGCTATTGATGCATATAGGTAACGCAACTGTATCACACATGCCCTATTAATCGCTATTGACGCATAAATTAGTAATGCCTCATTAAAGCCACACTATCAATCTCTACTGACACAGATGGTTAACGCCACAACATTACACACGCCTATCCCCTTCATAGCATAGAATTAATAAAAGACCCTAAGTAGACCAATTGATTACAACGGTTCATTACTTAAGGCCTTTTCTTGTCGTTCAATGACTATAAAATATTAAGGAATGACTAATAGTCCCGCTCCGATTAAACCATTATGTCCATCCAATTTTGATAGTGTAATATTTTGTAAAATATGTTCTTGTTCTGGATGAAGATATTGAGCTAATCTTTGCTTAACAGCATGGATGTACTGAGGATTTTTAAGTGCAACACTGCCACCAAGTACAATATATTTTGGATCGAGTAGACAAATAATCGCATATAATATCTTGGCAATCGCATCCATACTTTCATTAATAATCGTAGTAGCTTGATCATCACCTTGCTCCCATAAGTGAAACACATCAGCTGTAGTGATGTCTTTATTAGAGTATAACAACTGACCATAATCAGCAATCGCCGGGCCAGAAGCGATAGATTCGAGCGTTCTAGTGCCTCTTGGTGTCTTTATTTGTAAAAAGCCAACTTCTCCTGAAAAGCCACTGCCTCTAAGTATCATCTCATTTATGATGTTAGTGCAGGCGATACCCGTTGAAATCGTTAAATAGGTAAACATATCGTTGGCTTCAGGTTGTAATAAACGATACTCAGCATAGGCCGCCACTTTAACATCATTATCAATTTTTATTTTTGTTTGTGGATAAACAGTATTTAAGCGCTCCACAATTGGAAAATTGTGCCATAAAATGTTATTTTGATAAATTGCAATGCCATTGATCTCATCCACTTTTCCAGGCACTCCTAGACCAATTCCGCAATAATCAGTCATGGCCGTCTTCGTCTCGACTAGCAAGCGATCGATTCCATTGACGATTAATTCAAATAATTTGTCACTATCATTTGTTTCTGTTGGATAATCATAGCGTTTTGCGATTGTTCCATCTTGATTAATAATGGCAATAGCTGTTTTGGTGCCACCAATATCAATTCCAATAGCTTTTTTCATCACTTATCCCTCTTCTTCTACTCTCTTTTCGGATGGTTAAATTCGTAATTATAATCAAAAATAACAATTAGGATACCTGCTAAGCCCATTAACATATAGATAAGTTGATTAAGGCCCGTTGTTCTTTGAAAATAAATGATAATAAATAAGCAGATAAAAAAGACAATAAAGCGAATAATCGTTCTTATATTAGCCTTCATTTTATATCCCCCCAACGTATTTCACTCGGATCCAAATGCATCTCAATGGATTCATTATTATCAAGATAAACGATAGTTGTTTGCGGATAATTGGTATTATTAATCACTGCATATTTCTTTTTCTCTGGATAAGCATGCACTTCAACATTCAAGTTAGTACTGTTCCATTTATTAAATTCAGCTTCTTTATTCGCTGCAAAATACACAGCACGCATCAATATTCTGGCATTTTCAACACTATAAGGTAAGCCAGCAATATAAACGCCGCGACCTTGTCCATAATTGTGGGCCGCTAGATGGACTTCTCCAAATTCTTTCCCTTCTGCGTTCGCTGGTAAAACGACCCCATTCGCCTCATTATCTGACTGACCAGAACTGAATTCAATCACTTCGGTATCATGATAGAGGGCATAGACATTTTTCACACTTTCACCAAAATTCACTTTGTTAACATCCTTGATGTCTTCAGTAATAAAATGGGTGTCAACTTGTTGAGTAAAATATTTATCGACTGATAAACTATAGCCTATTTCACGTTCAACCCCTAAAATGTCACCTAATTGGAAATAGCGTCCACCATGTTGGTAAGCCGTTGGTTCCCCAACACCAATTAAACCTCCACCTTGATACACAAATCGACGGATAGCCGTCACTAATTTTTCATTTGCCCAAAAACTGCCACCACTAAACGAGGTTCCAGCATCGCCAGCATTAATTAAAACATCAATATCTTCTGGGACACCGTGTTCCATCACATCATCAAAGCTAATAAATTCAACATCTACAGCCGCCCCACTTAAAACTTCCATAATTCCCATGTATGAATAAGTTTGCTTATAAGGTAATTCGTGAGCCACCATATGACTTTGCCAAGTCCGTAATTTGCCCCAAGCATTTAAAATCCCTACTTTAAGGGCGCTATAAGGTTTGGTATCTTTTACGATATCGTAAATCTCACGAAATTCATCGGTTATTTGTTCAATATAATCAACAAATTTAGGGAATTGATAAGCTAAGCTTAAATAGCCACCATATCCGATACGATCGACTGGTTTTCTCATAATAGCTCTTCTCGCTGTCAACCAATTTTGATTAGCTTCGATTGTGGGATCATTGCCTTCTTTAAAAACATCAGGGAAAAAGTAAGGTAAAAAGCGTCCTTCTGTATAGTTAACATGAGGAATATCAGAAATTAAACGCAAACTTGCGCCACCCCCAACGGAACCTACTACTGCATCTAATCCAATCTCTTTAAAATATTTGCCATAAGGCTCGGTACCAATCCAATTATCTCCTAGAAACATCATCGCTTCTTTCCCATGAGAATGAACAATATCGACTAATTTCTTCGCTTGTTGCGCCACATATCGACTTGTAAAATCAATATAATCTAAATATTCTTTACTTGGATTGCGATGCGTTGTATTATAATACCCTTGATCAACAATATGTTCAGGACGTAGACGATAGCCTTTCTCTTTAGCAAATAATTCCAAAGCTTCAGTAGAAATCGAAGCACCATAGCCAAACCAATCCACAAATTTTTCTTTCGCTAAATCATTAAAAATTAAAGTGAAATGATAAAAGAATGTTGTAAAGCGAACCACATCCGTTTGCGGATTTTCCTGACACCATTTTTCTAAATAATCTGACATATATTGATTAGAATGTAGCCCTGTAACATTAAACGGAATATCATGGGTAACCTCGTCGCCCCAATTATTAGTCATATGATTATACATATGAGTAGGATCCCAAATCTTATATGCTAGAAAAGAAACGGTATATTCATGAAATGGAATGGTATTGTTAATATCTACGGTCTCATCTTGTTGATTCACGCACCAATCCTCAATCGGTACCACTTGATTGGTCGTACGGTCAATTACTTCCCACCATTCTTTTGGATCATTATCAAAATTAGGTGTTAATTGTTCACGATAATAACCATCCATCAAACTAATGGTTAATGAGGTCTCGGTAGCTAAATTAAATTGTGACATCAAATATAATTGTTGACATTCCTCCATATGATCCTTAATGAAATCATTATGATTTCTAGCTACAAAATAGGTCGTATAGATTTTAGCATCCAATGATTTAATATCATCGGACAACTTAGTCCCGTCCGAATCGCGAATCGCATCCGCACCCCAACGTGCCATTAACTCTTTTGTCTCTTCTAAAAAATTATTCTCACTTGGTAAAGTAACTCTTCCTTTTGATTTCGCCATTTTCATACTCCTTCAATTATTCTTTAGAACCGCCAGCAGTCATACCTTCTGTCAGTTGTTTCTGTACAAAAATATACAATATTAATGTTGGTAACATCACCAATACCATCCCGGCATATAACTGACCGTATTGTTGAGCAGCATTTTGAGCAGCCATTAAATTCATTAAACCAACTGGCAATGTTTTTAACTCTTGTTTCGTCATCAAAGTAAATGAAATAATGTATTCATTCCAAAAACTTAAAAAGTTGAATAAAATAACCGTAATAATACTTGGTCTCGCCATTGGAATCATGATTTTAAGCATGGTCGTAAAATGACTCGCTCCATCAATCGCGGCTGCTTCTTCAAAGGTACTAGGCAACGAAATAAAATAACTCGACAATAAATGAATGGTAAAAGGTAAGGCCGTTGACGCATAAACTAAAGCCAAAATAAAACGATTGTTTAATAACATAGGCATTATCTCTATTTTTTGCACATCCACTAACATTAAGAAAATTGGCACGACAATATAGTTCACATTAATAAAGAGGCCACCTTTAAACAATTGTTGTAAAACTCTTTTACCTGGAAAATTAAATCGTGCTAGCACATAGGCAGAAGGTAAAGCCGTTACCAGTAATATGATTAACGCCATCGCCGTTACGATCACTGAATTCCATAAATTTTCTCCCATACTGGCACGATTCCAAGCATCGATAAAGTTTTGGAAATAAAAGCCTTTCGGCAAATTCCAAGGTGAATGATAAAACTCACTATTTTGTTTTAAAGAGGCTAAAAATACCCAACCAACTGGAACGATAATTGAGATTGCTAACATTATCAGAACAAAATAAATAAAAATCTTGTATAATTTATTACTTGATTGATTCACGTATATGCCTCCTTTCTAATATTCTAAAATATCTCGCTTAGTAATCACACTAATAATGGCAGATAATAAGAATGAAAAAATAAAAATGATGACCCCGATAGCCATTCCATATCCTCTTACACCATTGGTATATGCTTGATTAAACATATAAGAAAGGACTACTTCACTCGCTCCATTAGGTCCGCCAGACGTCATCGTTTGAACCAATAAGAAACTTAAATTAATCGTACTAATGATGAAAAAGGCTAACGTTGTACGAATATTATTCCACACTAAAGGTAATGTAATCGCAAAAAACTGTTTAAACTTGCCTGCCCCATCTAAATCTGCTGCTTCATAAAAACTATCTGGTATATTAGCCATTCCCGCCATATACATGACCATGTAATAACCAATCGCTTGCCAAATGAGGGCTCCGATAATCGCATAATTCACTAAATGTTTATCGCCTAGCCATAAAATTGGTGTTTCATTTCCTCGGAATAAATTTAAAATAGAATTTAATAATCCTTGGGTTGGATTATAGATTGCTGAGAAAATCCCCGCAATGACGACAATTGATAAAATATTTGGAATATAAAAAATGATTCTGAAGAAATTCTGTCCCACAATTTTTTCTCTTGATAGGACGGCCGCAAAAAATATTGAAATCGTTAAAGTCACAATCGTTACTATCACAATTGCTAAAATGGTATTTTGAAAAGCATGAATAAACTTCATATCAGACATCAATATTTTAAAGTTATTTAAACCGACAAATGTTTTATTCGCAGTGTACCCACTCCATTTGTATAAAGACATTCTAAAAACTTCAATTGTAGGATAAAGCATAAAGACAAAGAACAAAATAGTCGCAGGAAGTACACACATCCAAGCAAATCGTGTTCTTGATTTTTTCGTATCCATTTCATCACTCTCTTTTCACACTAATAAAAAATAAGAAATGTCCACCCACAAGTAGACATTTCTAAAAACTAAACTACTCAGCAGGCAATACTGCTTCAAATTTTTCCATCATTTCAACGACACTCTTTTGCCAATCTGCTACTGATAAATCGCCTGATACAACTGAATCGAAGTTACCATATAAGGTACCACCTAAGTCAACCCCTTCAATTGATTCAACTGACACAAATCCACCCATACCAGGTAAGGTGCCGTCTTCATAAATATTATAGAAAACTTGTTGATCTTCAGGTAATTTTTCATTGATACCTTGAATCGGTTGAACCGCACCATGTTTCGCAAAAATTTCTGCTGCTTTATCAGAATATAAGAAAGCAATAAATTCTTTGGCTGCTTCTTTATTTTCGGCTGCTTCTGGAACCCAAATATGTTCTAAGAAAGTATAAGCATAACGCTCACTGTCTTCACTTGTAGTTGGAATTGGCGCCATCGCCCATTCGAACCCTTCCGCTCTCGGTGCTTCTGACATTTCACCCACAACCCATGTACCATTTGGCATAAATAATGCTTTATTATCTAAAACAAGTTGTTGATTACGCGTAAAGCCATCCGCATTCGCATTTGCGACAGTAGTCGGTTCAGTGTTTTCAGCTAATTTACCTAATACTTCGAAGATATTAGTTAATTCTTCACCTTCCCAGACCGCTTTATCATATTTCATAGCGGAGTCAAATAATTCTTGTCCTCCAGCTCCAAGAATAACGGATGAGAAGAAAGTATCCAAATATGAAGCCGTAGGATAAGTGAATAAGGCGATATTTTCAGTTTTAGCTTTCTCACCTAAATCCCACATTTCATCCCAAGTTTGAGGCACTTCCCAGCCTTTTTCTTCAAATAATGCTTTATTATAGAATAAGCCTGTTGGACTATAGAACATTGGCATCAAATAAGTTTTATCATCCCCATAAGGGTTAGTTGATGAAGAGGCAGTAAAGCCATCTAATAACTTATCAGCAACTGTTGCTTCTTCACCAGGGACGGTCATTTCTTTAATATCGGTAAGCTCAGCTAAAGCATGATCCTTAATTAAAGCTTCTGGTAAAGCTTTTTGGCGACTTAAAGCTAACATGACAACATCTGGAAAATCACCTGATTGTAATCTTGGTGACAGAGCATCTTCAATTTCTTTTTCTTGCATAAATTCGAACTCTACATTTGGATTGACTTCTTTGTAAGCCTCCATTATTTCATTCCAAACTTCGGTTCCATATGCCGTCTCAACAGCTGCAAAATCAATGACTGTTTTTTCCTCTGCTGAAATATTTGAAACTGATAAACTTGACAAGGCGATAACTGAAACAGCTAATGACATTAGGGCTTTTTTCATGTGAAATCTTCCTTTCCTTTTTTTATTACACCTTTAGTATAACGCTTTCATAACAATAACAAATGTAATATCTTGCGATAACGTTGCATTATGTTGTTAAAATGTTTAGAAAAATTAAAAAGTGGGATAAGCCATAAGATGAAAATTTTTGATTTTTCATTTCTTATGGCTTCCCCCAAACATCCGATAAATTATGATTTATATGCTGATGCCGACTCAAATAGTTGACTTAGACTCATTAATTTTCTTCTTTTCTATCAGGTGAAATCAATCCTAAACTTATTAAAATGGCAGTGGCAGCAGCACCGAAGATCGCATATGGTTTAGCTTCTCCCGTTTCAGGTAAGGTGCTTTCCTTATTTATTGCTTTTACATCACTAACCTCTGGACTAGTTTTATCTTGATTACCGTCCTTATTTTTTGTGAGGTCGTTATCCTTCGTCAAGTCATCCTCTTTCTCAGGTGCTTCTTCCTCTTCAGCAGGAGTGTCTCCATCGTCAGAAGGTGTTTCTTCTTCACTTGGAATCTCCTCCTCTTCAGAAGGTGTTTCCTCTTCACTTGGAGTCTCTTCATCTTCAGATGGTGATTCTTCTTCATTTGGAGTCTCCTCTTCTTCAGAAGGTGTTTCCTCTTCAACTGGTGTTTCCTCATTATCTGAAGGTACTTCTCCTTCTAAAGCATTGAGCGCCTGTACTAGTTCCTCTTGAGCTGATGGTGTCATTACATTTAACTCTCGATAACGGTCAAATCGATCCATAATTTCTTTAATCGCTTCAGTAGATACCTGACGCTCTTTGGCAGATTCTAATGCTGATTCATATGGATTGAGGTCTAATTCTTCTTCTAAATCAAGAATTGTTCTAAATCTCAATTCAGCTGCTGAAACATACTTATCAACTTCTCCTTCATTATTACCATATGTGGAAGTTGCGGTAAATATAATTTTAACAGCATTTAAGGTCTTTCCAAAATCAATCGTTTTAGTTTCACTATTATTTTCCCAATCTGAAAAATCAAAAATAAAACTTTGGTTATTATCATCGATGATTTCTAATTTTCCTTCTTTGACACGTCCATTTACGCCACTAGAACGAGGGATATAATCAAAATGCGTAATACTAATTGCTTCTTTTAGATTGAGGATTGCAGGTTGACCCACACCTCCTCCACTCCATTCACTGTGCCATAAAGAATTTTCATTTTTATCGAGAGCTTTACTGATTGCTTGGTCTTCATCTTGTTCATTAGCCACTGATGAAGATACATCGTCCCACATAATTTGATCTTTTTTCTCTTTCAATGCAAATTTCTTTTCAAGAGCACGATTAACTAAATCGTTAGCCTGATCAACTGTCAATTCGGATGGATCTGCATCGACTATTTTTCTTATAGCATCCTTATAAGGTCTCAATGATGTTTCCTCATAAATGCCATCTTCTACTGGGATTAGATGTGATAATCCTTGTTCGATGATCAATTCTGGCGTTACTTCAACCTCTTCAATTAACAAGTTGTCCATTACAAAGTCTCCATAGCCTTCAAAGTTAGATTGATTACCTGAAGTTCCATGACTATCCCTAGCTTGACTTGTTGAGAATATACCCACCCAAGTCTGTCCTGTTTCATCACCTTTTACTATGTAATTTACTCTCTTTGCCTTATTTGAATCCTTCCAAGTATTATTTAGGAGATAAGTAGTCAAATGTTCTGGGGTACTATATCTTCCAGAGCCTACAACAAACGCATAACTATTATCAGATCCTGACTCGTAATCGAAGCTCACACGATAAGTTTTTCCAGCTTCAAATCTAAAGTTTTGTGGTATCGTTTGATATAATAGATTATTTCTACCATCTAAACCATTCGTTTTTAAACTCCAATTACCATCAATAACATCGTCAATGCGCTTATTGTTCCATCCTCGTTGTGTATATGGTTCATTTTTTTCTGATAAATGGGTACGATTGTCTTGAACCCCCTCAACGCCTCCTATAACAAATGGGAAGATACCTTGACCAACATTTTCAAAATCTTGGAAAAATACCCCTTCACCATTATCATGATTTCCTCTAAACATAGTAGATTTATTCTCAAAGATACGGAGATCGTCAAAGTAGGTTGTTCCTTCCCCAGCTTCTTTAATTAATGTCAATGATACATTAGATACATCATCTCCAGTCGTAAAGAACACATACATATTTTGGAAATTTGATGTATCATCTACTGTAGCATTTTGTTTTAAGGTATTATGACTATTGGCTTGAACATAATTATAAGCAATGGATTGCTCTGTATAATTGCTCACGCTCTTGTTACCATTATGAACCTTAATAATTGCTTTACTATTGGAGCGATTATCCACTCCTACATAGGCTGCGTATTGGGTATTGGGTTTTAAGTCAGTGAGTTTTTGCGTTAATACCACTTGATCATTGTTATCTGCGATAGACAACATTGGATTATCCCCTTGTGAGCGTACAATCGTAGCAGTTTCACTTGGTCCTGACTTATCCCAATGGTCTAAACTTCCCGAATTAAAGCCAGTATCGTTAAGATGCATTCCTTCAGACCAAGTCATTTCCTTATTTGCTTGGGGTGCTTGATATATCACATAAGGCGTACTTGCTTCGGTTTCGATTGTAATAGTCCCATCTACAACTTTGATCGCTTTTTCTTCTACACGACCTAAGTCTGTTAGACGGTAAAGATAAACGGTATCGGTGTTCCAATCTGTTGGTAACTCCCATGTGGATTGACCAGCAGTCATCGTATAATGATACAACTTACTTTGAGCTTGTTCGAGGTCATCACCCATTGCGGTCCAATTCCAAGGAATTAAGTACTTATCATTTTCATAAACTGTTTTACCATCTAATTTAATGGTTCGATAATTATAATCTGGTGAAGTTGGATCATTCGATTTACGCGTAATTTCAAGCTGACGTCCTTCACTATCTTTTAATTTGATTCTCATTTCTGGAACGAAACGATAGTTACTTCCTTCGTCTGACATCGTCACTTCTTCTCCGTCTTCCCAATTCGACACTTCAAAATGCTGAATAAATTTAGTTGGGACATTCACTTTAAATAAATTATCAATGTAGCCAGCGTAATCAGAACGTCCTTGCCATCCTTCGAAGTCTTTCATATCATAACCGAATAAAAGTGGTGAGACTGCTGAACCACCATATTTAGGAAACTGCCCAATCCAAGAATCTTTCTGATGATTTCGAATAAAACGAGCGATGTTAGAGTTTATACCTTTAAGTGTTGAGCCCCCATAAGTTAAATCCGCAGCCCAATGTTGGAAAGTAGAATCATACTCACCAGCATAACCCCACTCAAAGGTTGCACGCCAACCGAGTTCATTCAGTTCATTAGCTAATATATGCGTCATCCAAGCTCCATTATCACCCGATTGACCATTTCCCCATACATCAACATAAACGAAATCCAAGTTTTCACCGATTTCATTTTTTAAATCCATAAAACGATTAAAGCGACCATTAGCTAAGTCGAAACGTGCATCAATATTAATCCCTTGATCTAACCAATTCCAACCATAAGCAAATGAGCCATCTTTTTGACGTAGACGATCTTCTGTAAAGTATTTAGACTCTGGATAAGTTTCAGATGCATTAACATGAATTCCCAAACGAGCTCCATATTCTTTAGATAATGCTAATAAAGTTTTGAAGTCCTTCGTGCCACCAATACGTTGCCCAATATCAGCGTAATTTAAGTGACCAGAGTCATGACCTTCAGATCCATAACCTTTTAGTAAAATCGATTGACCCAAACCATCCGTATGTAAATTAATCTTTTTAATACCATCAAGCGTCATTAAAAATGGATTCTGTGCTTGAGAACCAAAATTCATTGCAATACGATACGCCACTAATTCTGGAACATATTCCCAGCCCATTGGATTATTCATTATCTCACGATAAGCAATCGCGCCATCTTGCCAATCCACTTTTTCATCCTCATTAATATCTTGAGTAAAAACTATTTTGGCAGATGGCAAAATAAGTGTACGAGCATCGAATACTTTATTTTGATGTTCGCCTTCATAAATAAAAGGTGAACTTTTAATTCCTACATAGTTTTCTCCATTGGCAGAAAATTTATTCGCCCGTAAACGGTCATAAGACGTTAAATTAGTTGAATATTGTGAATTAGACCAAACACCAACGGCCACCTTCTCTGTTGAGACAAAACCATACATCAACCCTTTATCAAGATCTGACATGGTACGGGTAACGTCTGTATGGATATCACCATTGATTTTGGTATTGGTAGATAATGTTGACCCAGAGAATTTTGCTCCAGTTTGATCAGAACTAACCGCCACAAAATGTGCCCCCGGTATTTCAAATGTTTTAATTAATTTATCGGGATTATCAATTAATTGTCCATGGGTAATATTATTGTTATTTTGGATTTTTAGTACATCGAAATGTACTTGATTATTTACTGTTTTGATTTGTAAATCAATATCCGCATCAATGAAACTTTTTGCATTTTTAATTTTTAAATGATACAGAACAGTTGTTTCATTAATTTTTTCATAAGTGACCTCAGGTTTTACTTCAATACCATTGACTTTTACCGTATCACTACTTACCACTTGCCCATGAATGTATTCTCCAGCATACTCATACGATTTGATACGTGGGAAAAGTTTATCGAATTTAGCAACAACTTGGTCAGATTGAATCACATCAAAACGATCTTCAGGCTCTGCTTCCACAATGGTATCATCCACTGTATCGGTTGGGGCTTCTGTTTCCAAATTTTCCTGATTATCCATTTTGACATCAATAACCGTTTTTTGACCAACATACTGTCCCAGTCTTAAAGCAATTCGATTTGAAACACGAACCTCCTTCAATACTTCTGAAGGAATATTCACCGTGTCAAAAGCTTGTTGATCATTGACTGTAGCATTCAGTTGTCCATCAGATTTCAAAGAAATCATTAATTTAGATAACGCATCTTTAGCTGGAGCCTCGATACTTCGAGGTCCTGTTGTATAAGCAGAACCCGCATCTGATTTGTATTCCCAGAACCATCCACCGCGATCATAACCTACAAAAAGATATTTGTTTGGATCATTATAGTTGAGCATCACACCAAAACGACCCTCTAAGGATTCTGAACGATCAACAAAATCTAATGTAAGAGTAGAATTACCAGAGTCATCTACTTTTAGAGCATCTTTTTCAAAAACAGCAATATTATTCCCATTGTCATGTTCTTCAGTTACTGATAAACGATTATAGCGCACGCCTTCTATCTCTTCGATTGAACTAGGTCCATCAATTGTTGTAGTTGATTGCCACTCTGTGTGAACTTGATCATTCTCAGTTGCAGCTTCATTTTTATTTACAGATTGAACATTCATTTTTTGTACGGTTGTTTCTGAATTCATTTCAGCTTGGTTGGTTTTCTCAGTTTGAGTTTCATCAACTATTGTTGCTTCTAGATTCGATTCAATGGCATCTGCAGATTCCAAACTTAACTCATCGTCAACAGTCTCATCGCGGTTCGTTTCGCTAGATACTGTGCTTTCAGGAATCGATTCGTCCACAATAGGTGTATTAACTTCGGTATTATTATCTATGACTTCTTTAGCAGTTTCATTCATGTTAATCGATTCATCCACACCTGATTCAGGGACATCTGCTGTTTCTAAATCGGTTTCCGCAACAATATCTTCATCATTCATCATCTCGCGATTAGTTTCTTCACCTAATTTAATTTCAACCACCTCTTTTTCATCAAACTTACTTCATTAAGGATTAAAGTATCTTCAGATATACTATTATTGGTAGATTCTTCTAATACCGCAGTATTTTCAATTGGATTTTCTAGTGTGTCATTGGAATCCAATTCAGTCTGTGCACTAACCGGTTGCCCTGCAAATAAAAATGCGCCAATCATTACAGAACAAGTACCCACACTAAGTTTACGTATAGAGAACCGTTGTCGCTTTTCAAACATAAATTTATTATTACGCATGCTGTTCCTCCCAAATTTTTATAAATGTATTTCATTAAGAAAAATATATAGGACTTAGAAACTAAATTAACACTAAGAATACGGATTAATGATGTTTTACTTTAACTAACTTGTTTTATTTTCTCATCCTTTCATTAATATTTAACGGAGCTTTTTTATTAGATAGCAAAATATTTAAAAAATAAAAGCTATCCGCTCTTTTCAAATCACACTACTTTTTCACTCCTTGCACCAAGTATAACGTTTTCAAAAACAGAAAAAATATGATATCTTGTGTTAACGTTGCATTTTCTTGTTAAATAGTATACGCTTACATTGTATAATAATGTTTTTTGGTAAATAATAATGATGATTAAATGACTAGGAGGTCCAAAATGTATTATAATTTCAATATTAAAAGACAAATAGATCCAAGTAATCTGCCTTATTTTGAAATTAGGTCCGTTAATCAAGCGAGTTATGATGCAAACTGGCATAGTGTGATGCATTACCATGATTTTACTGAAATAATTTTCATTCTTGAGGGTGAGGGACATATGCAAACCAATTTTGGGACGCAACCAGTCCAAAAAAATAGTCTTGTCATTATAAACCCCTTTATCGAACATACGGAACACTCTTCTATTGAAAAACCATTGAAATATGTAGTCATTGGCTTTAAAGGACCAGAGATAATTTTTCCTAATCAAATGCGCGAAAATGATTTAATCATGTTCAACGATGATTCTTTTGCTTTTAGAGCCCTATTCACACAAATAATTAAAGAAAGTGCTAAGCATCAACAATATACAAATCAAATTATTGAGCATTTAGTCAACGCTGTAATTTTTTCAATTATTAATGAGGCAAATACTGATTTGGATAATCACCAGAAAAATCTATTAAGTCCAAGTGTCACATTAGCTAAAAACTATATTGACAATAATTATTCAAAAAAAATCACACTTGAGACACTTGAAAGTCGATCCCATATTTCAAAATATCACTTATCTCACCTGTTTAAAGAAGAATTAGGCATTTCACCAATCAATTACTTACAAGATTTACGGTTTAAACATGCGCTAAACCTTTTAGAAACAACTAATCATTCGATTATACAGATTGCGGAAATGGTCGGCTTTTATTCAAGTAATTACTTTTCTAATAAATTTAAAGAGCGCTACCACGTCTCACCCTTGCAATATCGAAAACAACATCAAAATCAAAGTGTAGCTTTATCAA
>NZ_BCQX01000026.1 GCF_001552295.1 Globicatella sanguinis NBRC 15551
CCTTATTTATTATTTCATTTTATAATGTTTGGTTTTATATTGTTTCCGGTTCAAAAGTCGTTGCAAATCATTAAATTCGACGATGTCAAAACCACTCGGTAACACAAATAAAAATTTACTTTCGCTACCGTATTTTGTGTTCTCAAATGTTAGAGAGCTGATAATATGCGTATAGCGATTAATTAAGCGAATCAGTTTAGTTAACTCCCCAACTTGTCCTTTAGCAGTCACTTCTAAAACATATTTCGCATTATCGGATAACCATGCTTCTGCTAAAAAAGTCATCATATCCGTATGTTCGATAATCCCTACAAAAGTATTTTGATCAGATAAAACCGCGATATGTGGTAAATCATTAATCACAAATAATAAGCGTAAGATACTGTCAGAAGTTCTAACGACTTTGGTTGTATTTTTTAGAAAATGCGTAACAGGTATCGTGCTTAAATCAGCTTGAGGATATCTAAATTTATGTTGATAAATATGATAACGATAAATATTGCCTCTAAAGATGGTGTTTGTAGCATCCAATACAGGTGCACAACGTAAACCGTTTGACTCGAGTAATTGAATCGCTTCTTGACAATTTAAAGATTCATTAATACATAGTAATCGATTTTTTGGAACAATTAATGATTCAATCACTTTGTAGCCTCCTTGATTAAGATTAACATTTTATTCATCGCAACTGTTTTATAATAAAATAAATATTAAAAAAAGTAAAGTGTAATGAGAAAAATGACATAATTCTAATAAATTGATTATAACAAACTTGGCACATTTTCTCAATTGTTTCTAATGAAAAATTAATCTTTAGGCTAAAAAGTTGAATATTGTCATAGGATTATAATGAATGGTTTTCAATTAAATAGTCAAGCAAAGCCTGACAGCCTTGAAGAACATCTTGATAGGTGGTTTCAAAGTCGCCAGTGTAATAGGGGTCCGCAATTTCGTCTTCGCGATTAGCATATTGTAACAGTAATTTGATTTCACCAGTAAAATCATTGCCAGCAAAGCGTTTTATGTTACGGATATTTTGTTGATCCATTCCGATTAGATAATCAGCAGATAAGTCATTTTCTGCTAATGGACGTGAATGCATCCCTTCAACCGAAATATTTTCTTTTGCTAAACGCTCACGGGTTCCAGAATGAACAGGGTTACCATGTTCCCATGAACTAGTCGCCGCAGAATCGATGATGATCCGATCAGATAAACCTTTTTCTTCAACTAAAGATTTAAAAACAGCTTCAGCCATCGGGGAACGGCAAATATTGCCTAAACAAACAAAAATTACTTTAATCAAAACAATTCCTCCTTGTAATATATATAGAGGGTCATTTCACACCCTTCTCTTTTCATCAGTTTAACGAATCATTTGGTTGAAAGCAATAAAAGACTTTGTGCAACATTCAACATTTTTTGATATATGATTGAAGCGATTCCATAAAAACGTTATAATGAGTTTGTATAAAAATTTGTAGGAGGCATGAGCCGATGATCATTGAGCAATTAAATAAAAAATTTAATGAACTATTTCAACATGAAGGTGGCAAAGCTTATTTTGCGCCAGGACGTATTAACTTAATTGGTGAGCATACCGATTATAATGGAGGACGTGTCTTTCCTTGTGCAATTACGAATGGTACTTACGCTGTGGCAGCAACACGTGAAGATACAACCGTTAATTGCTATTCATTAAACTTTGAAGAGGTAGGGATTATTAGTTTCGACCTTAATGAGTTAGTCAATAAGAAAGAAGATAGTTGGACTAACTTTGTCAAAGGTGTGATTAAATATATGGCAGAGGCAGGTTATGCTATTGATAAAGGATTCGACATTGTTATTTATGGCAATATCCCTAATGGTTCTGGTTTGTCCTCTTCTTCTTCATTAGAACTTTTAATTGGGGTAACCATTCAAGATTTATTTGGATTTGAAATCGATCGGGTTGAATTAGTAAAAATTGGCCAAAGAGTTGAAAATCAATTTATAGGTGTTAATTCAGGAATTATGGATCAATTTGCAATTGGAATGGGTGCTAAAGACCACGCAATCTATTTAGATACCAATACTTTAGAATACGAATTAGTACCAGCAGAATTTGGTGATAATGTAGTTTTAATTATGAATACAAAAAAGCGACGGGAATTAGTGGAATCCAATTATAACGAACGTCGTAGCCAATGTGAAGAAGCGCTAAAACGACTTCAAACCCAATTAGATATCAAAGCCTTAGGTGAGTTATCGATTGAAGCATTTGAAGCCAATCGTCATTTAATTGGTGATGAAGTATTGGAACGTCGTGCTAAACACGCAGTGTATGAAAACGAACGTACAAAATTAGCTAAAGCAGCCTTGACATCAGGAGATTTAGTAGAATTTGGAAAATTATTAAATCAATCTCATATTAGTTTACGTGACGATTATGAAGTAACGGGACTGGAGTTAGATACCTTGGTGCATACTGCTTGGGAACAACCGGGGGTATTAGGCGCACGGATGACCGGAGCAGGAATGGGTGGCTGTGCGATTGCCTTAGTGAACCGTGAGCAATTAGAGGCCGTGAAAGCAGCCGTACAGGCAGAATATGAAAAAACGGTTGGTTATTCAGCTGAATTTTATGTCGCTGAAGTTGGCGATGGTGCCAAAGCATTATAATCAATCAAAAGAGTAAGAAGAAAGGAGTTAATCTTTGTGCAAGTTGAAATTAAACCTTTTGGTCAATATGAAGGAATCGACTATTCAGAGATTTTTATTACCAACAAACAAGGAACACAAATCAGCTTTTGTGATCTGGGGGCACGTATCAATCGTTGGGGCATCCAAAATGATAAGGGAGAGTATGAGCAAATTATTTTAGGGCATCAAAATGCTCAAGAAGTGTTTGATTCGGGTAGTTATTATGGGGCAACAATTGGTCGTGTAGCCGGTCGAGTAGAATTAGGTCAGGCGGTTATTGATGGACAGTTATATCAACTCGAAACCAACGATAAAGCGAACCATTTACATGGCGGTTTCGATGGCTTTGATTTACAAAAGTTCAATTTTGATATTATTGAATCAGAAGATGAAGTTCGTGTTGAGTTTTCACTGTATGACAAAGCCGGACATAATCAGTATCCTGGTAATTTAACATTAAAAGTAACGTATACTTATAATGAACAAAATCAATGGACGATTGATTACCTGGCATCAACGGATGCACCAACTATCTTTAATCCGACGAATCATGTGTATTTTAATTTAAATGGGAATAATACTCAAAGTATAGAAAATCACTTTTTACAAGTTCATAGTGATAAATATATGCCATTAAAAAATGACACGATCCCTTTAGGCAGATTAGAACCTGTAAGTGATACTGTCTTTGACCTGCGTGAAGCGATCTTGATTGGTGACCGGGTTCATCAACCAGAACCTCAATTTGATTATACAAAAGGTTTTGACCATCCATGGTTAATCGATAAAACCGTCGAAGGTCCACAGGCCATCATTCAATTACCAGCAAAGAATCGTCGTATTGAGATGACTACAACAGAAAACGCAGTAGTTATTTATACTCATGGCTACTTAACCAATATTGAAGAAATTTGGGGTCAGCCACTGTTACCATTTGCTGGCGTCACTTTAGAAACCCAAAATTTACCAAATGCTATTAATAATCCACTTCATGGGGATACGGTATTAAGACCAGGGGACACTTTTACTAGTCGAACGGTTTATCGTTTCGTTACCGCTTAATATAAAATAAACTGACTTAACAGTACTTTAATGAGAAGGTATCTGTTGGGTCAGTTTTTTTTAATACGATAGATTGTAAAATGGAATGTGACAAAATATAAAATACCAAACTGTTATGCATGAAATGTTCAGAAATAAAAAAACAGAAGTGGTCGTCTCTGGTATTAACCATCAATCAAGTAGCGAGTAGACAAGAATAGAAAATGAGATGATTTTTTGATTCGGCTCCTCATTTTTCCACATCATTGAGAGGGGTTAAACTTGTCTTGAAGACGAAATTTGATGCCATTCAGTCATGTGCTGATAATTAAAGCTCAATGACTAGATGGAATAAACATAATTTATGACGAGTCTTCTATCAATGTCGAGATTGTTGTCTAGTCCGCTCAAAAATACCGTTTCACAAAGTTTCAGTTTTCAAAATGAATAAAAAATTTTCATCAGAAATATAAGTGAACAATGTAAGCATTCCAAAGACAACAAAAGTACTAGAAGCGATAAAAAATGTCACTTTTTTGTTTTCATAAATTTTCATAGTGTCTCATTTTGAGACACAAAAACAGCCTGTTTTGAGTGTTATTTTCATTTTCATAAAATTTCGAAAAATTCATCGCAAAACTTGATAAATTCTTAATAATTAAGCAAAATATGTCTCAAAATGAGACACGGTCTTGTGAATGAAAATAATCAGCATAAAATTATCGATTATAGGGTGTTCTTAAATTTATTTCACATGCAATTGACATAATAGTTCAAAAAGCGAGGGAGCTCATCTAGTCATTAAGACGCAGATTGAGACGCTCTCTCACAGAGCTATCAAAGCCTTCTGTAGATTTATGATAGGACCTGAATGATTATGGAAGTCAAATTTTTCCAACCATTATCGCCAAGCTTACTACAAATAGTAAAATGATAAATTGGTTATTTTGCGCAAAGTTTTATAACCAAATTTCAACATTAGGTTTTTTAGTATTTAATAAAGACTTTTCGTGATATAGAATGGGTAATGTTAAAACAGAATCATCAATCGTTTCATCACTTAAAATACGATACTGTGATGGACTATGTCCAAAATAATTTTTGAACATCTTGGAAAATTGGAATGTATCTCGATAACCCACTTGTTCGGAAATTTCACTAATTTTTAATTGGCTAGAACGTAGTAAACACGCTGCTTGCGCCATACGACTTTCAAGCAAAATTTGTTTCGGTGATAAATTAAAATATTTCTTACAAATTTGAAAGAGATAATTACGACTGATACCGAAATGTAGAGCAACTTCTTCAATGGTGATAGGAAGATGATAATTCGTTTTTAAATAGTGCCTGATATTTTGAGCGAGTTGTGGTACTTCAGGCAAGGTAAATCTTATAAATGTTGACGGGTCGATTAATTCAAGATTGATTTCTGCTAATAAGTTGTAAAGTAGTCCGATTATTTTTAATTTATTCGAAGTCATTTGTGGATTAATCGTTTCGAGAAAAGTGATTAGATCGATTATTTGATAATAAACAGCACTGTCTTCTTTAAAATGAAAGGTGTCACGGTGTGTAATAATAGTATCTTTTAAATAATGTTCAATATTTTTGCCACCTAGAGCAATCCAACCAATAGTCCAAGGATCATCATGGTCAGGTTCATAATAAACATGATGGTCTTTCTTTAAAATAAAACAGTCATTCTTTTGAAGTTCATAATGTTGATGATTGACAACAAAGTAACCTTTACCAGATAAAACGATGTGGATGACGTAATCATGGTGCACGGTATAATCATTAATTTGTGAGGGAAGATTTTTTTGAACACCGGCTTCGATTAAAGCAATATCATGATTATCGATAAAATAATGTTTCCAGTAACTTTTCATTTGAACCTCCAATAAACATTTTCGTAAATATATTTTACCACAATGTAAGCGATTAAACAAAATGACATATAATCTTTACAAAATGCTATGGAACGATAATGAAAACGCATTTATAATAGTAGTAGAGCTTGAAAATTACCAGATGAGCACGAGGGACTTTCTAGCATCATTAGATTAACAAAAAGACAGATGAAAGGAGGATATATCATTCTTTAAAGAGGCTCATCGCACAGCTAAATGCTCAGACAATAAAATAAAGGGGTAAATTTAATGAAAACTGTTAAAAAATTATTTGTTGCTTTATTTGCATTCATGATTGCTTTAGTCACAGTATTACCAACCCAAGTAAGAGCAGAAGGACAAACTTACGAAATTGGGGTTGCAATCTATCAATATAACGACAACTTTATGACATTATTCCGTAATGAATTAGAAGCTTATTTTAAAGAATTAGGCGAAAAAGATGGCAATACTTATAATCTTGAATTTCAAGATGGAAAAAATGACCAAGCAACTCAAACAGAGCAATTAAATAACTTTATCGCACAAGGTAAAGACTTGCTAATCGCGAACTTAGTTGACCCTACTGGTGCAGACCAAATTATCTTATCTGCACAATCAGCAGATATTCCAGTCGTTTTAATTAACCGTGAACCAGATGTTTCAACAATGGAATTATGGCCTGGTAAAACAACTTATGTAGGGGTTGATGCTCGTCAATCAGGTGTTTATCAAGGTGAAATCATTGCTGACCTAGAAAACAAAGGGGATATTAACGGTGATGGTGTTGTTAAATATATCATGATCCAAGGGGATGCTGGTAACGTTGACGCTGAACAACGTACTAAATATTCTGTTGAGACATTAGCTAAATCAATTGATGTTGAAATCTTAGGTGAAGCACAACGTGGTAACTGGGATCAAGCAAAAGGTCAAGAGATTGCTGCCAATGCTTTAAGTCAATATGGTGAGGATTTAGAAGTGATCTTCTCTAATAATGATGGTATGGCTTTAGGGGCTGTTCAAGCGATCAATGGCGCTGGACGTAAAGTGAACGAAGACATCTATATCGTTGGGGTAGATGCTTTACCAGAAGTTGTAGAGTTAATTGGTAAAGGTGAATTTACTGGAACAGTATTAAATGATCATTTCAACCAATCACATACAGCTGCTGAAGTTGCAGTGAAATTATTAAATGGTGAAGAAGTAGCACCTTATTTCTGGCATGATTATGTTAAAGCAACTAAACCAGAAGATGCTGAATTAAAACGTTTAGACTATCGTGAAGAAACGATTAAAGAATACCAAACACGTCTAGAAGAAGCATACGGTGAATAATCTTTAATTTAATAAACAGATGGGGCTTCTGATCACTATGAGCGGGAGCCCTCTTTATAATTATAAAGGATGTGATACAGTGGAAAATAATGTAATTTTAGAAATGAAAGACATTGATAAAATTTTCCCAGGGGTTAAAGCACTAGATAAAGCCCAATTGACTGTTAAAAAAGGAACAGTCCATGCCTTAATGGGAGAAAATGGTGCAGGTAAATCAACCTTAATGAAATGTTTGTATGGTATTTATTACCGGGACAATGGGTCAATTAAAATAGAAGGCGAAGAAGTGAATTTTTTAACTTCTAAAGAAGCTTTGGACCATGGAGTGGCGATGATTCACCAAGAATTACAACCCATTCCTGAAATGACGATTGCTGAAAACATGTTTTTGGGAGATTATCCTAAAAAAGGCCTATTTGTAGATCATGAAGCAATGGAAAAAGAGACTAAGAAATTTTTAGATATTATTGGATTGAATGTTTCGCCGCGCACACGCTTAGGTGATTTAACGATTTCACAACAACAATCAGTTGAAATAGCGAAGACCATTTCTCACCGCGCTAAAATATTAATCATGGATGAGCCAACATCGTCTTTAACTGCAGCGGAAGTAGAGAACTTATTTAAAGTTATTGATGCTTTACGTGCGACTGGCATGGGTATTATTTATATTTCTCATAAAATGGATGAGATTTTACGTATATCGGATGAAATTACGATTATGCGTGATGGACAATATGTTGGTACTTATAATTCTGCTACCATTACGATAAATGAAATTATTCGACATATGGTGGGGCGCGAACTTGCCAATCAATTCCCTGATAAAGATTTTGGACCGGGTGAGCAAAATATTTTAGAAGTTAAAAATTATACATCTCCAAATCCAAAATCATTTCAAAACTGTTCTTTTGAGTTAAAAGAAGGTGAAATCTTAGGAGTCGCAGGTTTAGTAGGAGCCCAACGTTCAGAACTAATGGAAGCTATTTTTGGATTGCGTGATCATATCGAAGGTGGCAAAGTTATTCATCGTGGCCAAGAAATCTGGAATAAAGATCCAAAAGATGCGATTAAAAATGGTTTTGCATTAGTGACAGAAGACCGACGAGGTTCAGGGATTTTTGGCGTATTATCGGTTAGTGATAATATCATTACGGCGTCGGTATCTAAATATAAAAATAAATATGGTTTACTAAATGAACAATCAATTGCTGAAGTGGTGAAGCAAGGCATTGACAGTATGCGAACCAAGACACCTAGTCAACACACAGCGATTGAAAATTTATCTGGAGGTAACCAACAAAAAGTGATATTAGCCCGGTGGCTGGCAACAAATCCGGATATTTTAATTTTAGATGAACCGACACGTGGGATTGACGTTGGAGCGAAGTTTGAAATTTATGAAATTATTAATCGTTTAGCCAAACAAGGCAAATCTATTATCGTTATTTCTTCTGAAATGAGTGAAATTTTAGGGCTATCTGATCGGATTATGGTAATGTGTGAAGGCAAGATTTCTGGATTTTTATCGAAAGAAGAAGCAACGCAAGAAAAAGTCATGGATTTAGCTACCAAATTCATGCAATCAAAGGAGAGTGCAGCGAATGAGTGAAATCATTAAACCAAAACGTAGCTTTAAAGAGCAAATTATTGAGAATGCCTTAATCGTGGTCATTGTTTTAATGGTCATTTATACGGCTTTTAGTGCCAATAATTTTTTGAGTTTTAATAACTTAAAAAATATTTTAGCCAATGTTTCGGTACGTTTTATTATTGCTTTAGGTATCTCAGGTCCACTTATTATCCGTGGAACAGACCTATCAGCAGGGCGTATCGTTGGGATAACATCAGTTGTGGCAGCGGTCTTTTTACAAAGAGCAGATGCTTCAGGTGTGATGTATCCGGGTATTGCAGGGTCACCAATTATTGTGGCGTTATTGGCTGCTTTAGCGGTCGGATTAGCTTTAGGGGTTGTCAATGGTTTAATTATCTCGCGCTTACATGTACCGCCTTTTATCGCGACATTGGGGACACAAATTGCCATCTATGGATTAAATATGATGTTATCTAAAAATGCGCCTATTGGTTCATTGAATCAAACCTATACACGTTTTGGTGCACAAGGGGTCAAATTAGGTGGCTTGCAAATACCGTATTTAACTTTCGTAGCAATTGTAGCGGGGATTTTTATGTATATTTTATATCGATACACCGTTTATGGTAAACAAATGTATGCGATAGGTGGTAATGAAGTCGCTGCCGAGGTGTCTGGAGTGAACACTGCCAAATCTAAACTATTGATTTATGCTTTAGCTGGAACCATGTATGCTGTCGCAGGGTTTTTATTAACCGCTAAAACAGGTTCAGCAGCCGTAACGGCCGGAACCGGGTATGAGTTAGAAGCGATTGCTGCTGCCACTATCGGTGGGGTTTCAACCTCTGGTGGGGTTGGACGCGTACCGGGAATTTTAGTCGGGGTATTGGTATTTGAGTTATTAAAAACGTGTTTACAATTCTTGGGTATCACACCAGAAATGACCAATGTTTTCCAAGGTATTGTCATTGTGGCCGCCGTAGCATTAGATATCCGTAAAACAATGCGTAAAAAATAATATTGCTAGTCAATATCAAATAAAACTCACAAAATACTAAAAAAGCGTGAATTACTCGTGATGGCTGTCAATGCTCACGGGCAATTCACTCTTTTAATGAGGTTTATTTTTTCATATTTTCTAATAATTCTTCGATGACCACCGCCACGCCATATTGATCATTACTAAAGGTCGTATGCGCAGCCATTTCTTTGATTTCTTCACTGGCATTTGCCATGGCATAACTATTCGGACAAAGTTGTAACATGGAACGGTCATTTAAAGAATCGCCAATCGTGACAACATTATCCATGGTATAACCTTGCTTTTCAATATATTTAATAATAGCCAGACCTTTTTGAGCATTTTTATGTGTAAGTTCAATATTTCCTGGTCCTGATGAAGTGACATCGAGTTCAGGGAATTTTTCAAGGTAAAGACGAGTTTGATGCAATTTGTCGTCATCATCGCTCATAATCATCATTTTTAAAACCGGGTTTTCTTTAGAAAAAGTAAATTCTGAAGCGTCTTTGTTTTCCATTAAATTATCTTTAATTTGAGCCATGGTTAAATCGTCAAAGTCAAAGCGCTTCTGTAAAATTTTAAAGGTGTTTTGGATATATTCATCACGGTTATAAAAATAAGAATAAGCTTCGGTATAAATTGTATACAATAAGCCATGGTCTTTTAAATAAGCGATGACGCTCTCGATTGTTTCTTGTTCTAGAGGGCAATCATAGATGACGTTTCCGTCTTTGTCGTGCACTAATGCACCGTTTAAATTAATCATCGCGCAAGATATATTTTGAGCTTTTGTTAAGCGACTGGCAGATTGGTAGTCACGTCCGGTTGCTATCATAAATTCTACTCCAGCTGCTTGCAAATCATGGATGGCTTTAGCGGTGCGGTCATTGATAGTATGTGTTTCGTCTAATAAAGTTCCGTCCATATCGGATGCAAATAATTTGATCATCATCAAACCTCCAAAATTAATCTACTATTAGTTTACCATGAACTAGGAAAAAGTGTTATAATATCGAATGAAAAGATGAAAGTTTGTTGAAAAATTGTGAAAGGAAGGAAAGCTGTTTTATGAAACCAATATTTTTAAAACCTGTATTGCAAGAGAAAATATGGGGTGGTAATAAATTAGGGATTTATTTTGACCTACCGATTCCTAGTAATCAAACTGGAGAAGGATGGATGATCAGTGGTCATCCAAATGGTGTTACAGAAGTAATGTCCCCGACTGAGTTAGAAGGGTTACCTTTAGATCGTTTGTATAAAGAACAACCCGCATTATTTGGTAACCCTAGAGAAGAAGTATTTCCTTTATTAACTAAAATCATTGATGCTTCTCAAGCCTTATCTGTACAGGTTCATCCAGATGATCAATATGCTGCGGCGCATGAAGGAGCTGGCGAGTTAGGAAAAACGGAGTGCTGGTATATTATTTCGGCAGCTCCTGGAGCTAAAATAGTGTATGGTCATACAGCTCAAACGAAAGAGGAATTTATCGAACAAGTTGAAAAAGATAATTGGGATGAACTATTGACCGAAGTACCGGTTAAAGATGGCGACTTTTTCTATGTGCCACATGGTACCATTCATGCGATTGGTGCTGGTATTGTTATTTTAGAAATTCAACAAAGCTCAGATACTACTTATCGTGTCTATGATTATCATCGTACGGATGCGAATGGTCATGAGCGTGAATTACATTTACAACAGTCTTTCGATGTGACGATGATTCCGCATCAAACACCAGAATTAGAAATTACTACCGAAGGCAATCAAGAGGGTCAAGTGGTGCACTATTTAACCAATGAGTATTTTAGTGTTTACAAGTGGGACTTGAAAAAAGAGCTAGTGGTTGATTTACCTAAGGACTATTATTTGGCAACAGTCATTACCGGTGAAGGTGAAATGGAGATCGATGGAAAAGTGTACCCACTTAAACTAGCTGATTCATTTATTTTACCAACAGCGATTCAATCAGTGACCCTACGTGGTGATTTAGAAATAATGGTAGCCAATCCAGAATAAAGGAAGCGAGCAATGTCTAATCAATATTTTGAAAATAATGAGCATTTGGATCACAATGTCAGAACGATTCAATTTCAATGGTTAAATTTCCCTTTAATATTTAAAACCGATAGTGGTGTTTTCTCTAAAAATCAAGTCGACTATGGCTCCAAAGTTTTATTAGAGGCGGTTGTGGAAGATTTATCCTCTCTGTTAGAGGGCCCGATAGTTGAATTAGGGAGTGGGTATGGTCCGATTGCCATTAGCTTGGCTAAAAGTTATCCTAAAATTGAGGTGATTGGTGTTGAAATTAATCAACGAGCGCAATTACTTTCACAGGATAATGCTAAACTCAATCAAGTGTCGAATTGTACCTTTATTCATCATGATGCGACAACTGTTACATTAAAAAAATCAGCTCAGGTAGTCGTAACGAATCCACCGATTAGAGCTGGAAAAGCGGTTATTCAAGCGTTTGTTAAGCAAGCACACCAAATACTACAACCGAACGGAATTCTCTATGTCGTGATTCAGAAGAAACAAGGTGCCCCTTCGATGGCTAAATATATGGAAAGATTGTTTGACAATGTTGAAAAAATTACTCAAGACAAAGGGTATTGGATTTTAAAGAGTGTAAAATAACAAAAATAAATGTGTATTATAGGATGATAACGTCCGCAATGATAAAAAAGGAACTGAACCACAGGGTGCTTTTCCTCACTTAACTGAAAGTGTAGCTAAGTGAGGAAATCCGAGTGATCAGTTCCTTTTTGATGTTTTTATACAAAACGGGATTAAGCGTCAAATTTCATATATTTAAAATTGTTAATTTCTTCGTCATCTTCACGAGTCATCGTGGTATCAATGATATCGATAATAACTTCTAAAGTGATACTTACTCGGGCATCAAGTAAATGTCCTCCGATTGTAGAATAATCGCTTCTACCAAGGACCGTATGCAAGTGAAGATGCGGCTCTCCATTATTTTGAGTAATGTTGCCATTCATCGATAAAACTTCAAATGCTTCTTCAAAATCAACGGTTTTATAGTTTTGTAAATTTAAAAAGAAATAATTAAGTTGTGCCAAATCAACTGCTCCAATGGCACTAACGAACCCAGTTTGAATCGCTTCTTTTTTCGCCACTTCTTTCAAGCTATCGATCACATAATCGCCTCGGTCAAGGCGGACAATAATTTTTGAGTCAAAACGTTGGTATTCCATATTTTAGCCTCCTTCAAATGATAACTCTATTATAACAAAAGATAAACTAATGTACTATTAATGTAGCAGTAGTCTAAAACTTAATTCATACAGAGGATGCTTATCATGTATCTATTTTGAATAATGAAGTTAAACATGATCTAAAACTCGAACTAACTATAATTTTTGCGTTTGATTGAGAAGTTAAACCTAAGTGGAACTTTTTCTAGTTTTGCGACGTTTGAAAAATGTGTTTATTGTGAGAAGGACTTAACAGTTTTAAAAGGAATTACGATGAAGTTATTAAGTATCGTTGTACCGAGTTACAATTCACAGGATTATTTAAATAAAGCAATCGAATCAGTGACCGATTTAAATGATGCGCGAATCGAGCTATTGGTTGTAGATGATGGTTCAAAAGATGAAACGTTCGCAGTAGCAAAACAATATCAAGCGCAATTTCCAAATATTGTGGTTGCGATTCATCAAGAGAATAAAGGTCATGGTGGAGCGGTAAATACAGGATTGCAGCATGCGACCGGTAAATACTTTAAAGTATTGGATAGTGATGATTGGCTCAATGAAGAGGCATTGAAACGTGTCATGGATACTTTAACGGAGTTTGAAAACAATCAACAAACGGTGGAAGTTTTGTTTGCCAATTATGTTTATGAGCAAGAAGGTGCTGAAGCCAAAAAGGTTGTTCGCTACCGCTATATTTTCCCTGAAAATAAAATATTTCAATGGGGTGACACCCGTCCATTTCCAACTGGAAAATACATTATGATGCATTCGATTATTTATCAAACACAAGCATTGAAAGCTTCTGGATTACAATTGCCAAAAAATACCTTCTATGTGGATAATTTGTTTGTATATGTACCCTTAACCAAAATGACCACGATGTATTATTTAAATGTTGACTTTTATCGTTATTTTATCGGAAGAGATGATCAATCTATTAACGAAAAAGTGATGTTGAAACGCATTGATCAGCAAATTAAGGTAAATAAATTATTGATTGATTCGTATGATTTTAGCCACCAACTGCATCCTCTTTAAAAGCGTTATTTATTGAAGCATCTTGAAATTGTCACCAATATTTCGAGCGCTTTATTAAATCGGATTGGTACCGATGACGCTTTTGAAAAAAGACAGGAATTATGGCGTTGTTTACGAGAAAATAATCCTCGTGCATTTAAAAAATTGCGTTTGGGTTTATTTGGTTTTTTAACCACCTTTAAAACAAAAATAGGAATAAAGCCTTCTAATCAATTGTATAAATTAATACGACGATGTGGTGGCTATTAGCAAGCTGGAGTCAAAGCTCCAGCTTTTTTTCGATTTTTAGAGTACATGAATGTTTGATATTATTGAAATTAAATAATGTGTTTGAAGATAGCACTTCAGAGGTAAACCAGTATTGTCTGTTACAGAATTAGTGTATAATAAAATAAAGAGTATGAGGTGATGATTGGTGAGGATCGCAATTGTAGACGACCATAAGGAATTTAGAGAAAGGTTAGTGAGATATATCGAAGATAATGCCGCTAACTTATAAATATCAGTGGATATTACTTGTTTTGCAGATGGGATTGAATTGGTCGATCGTTTTCAATCGAGTTTTGACATTATTTATTTAGATGTTGAAATGGAATTTATGGATGGCATGTCAACCGCTAAAAAAATTAGGGAAACCGATTCAGAGGTGCTGATTGTATTTATTACGAACCATGTTCAAGTTGCCATTCAAGGTTATTCTGTCGAAGCATCGGATTTTTTATTAAAACCATTAAATAAGTTTACTTTCGAAGAACATTTCAAAAAGATTATCAAAAAAGTTAAGAAACAAGATGATTCAATCGTGGTTCGAGTCAGTGGAACGGTTAAAAGAGTAAATCAACATTCGATACTATATTGTGAAAGCCAAGGACATTATATTGATTTTGTAACCTTAAATGGACGCTTTACTCTGATTGATTCAATGAAAAATATTGAAGAAAAACTCGACCCGGTACGTTTCTTTAGATGTAATAATTCGTATATTATTAATTTTGAACATGTAGAACATATTGACAAATCAGCTGGGATTGCACACCTAGGAGAACATAAAATCCAAATAAGTCGTGCACGTAAAAAAGAATGCGTTGAGAAATTTACCCAGTATTTAGGGGGGCAGGTATTATAATGTTTGAATCTTCCTTACCCGATATCCCCCGAATTTATACGGCTCTTACGGAATGGATTACGTGTATCATCTGTGTTTATCCTATAAAAAAGAAATTAATCGTCGTTTTGTTATTATTTCGATTTTAACTTTATTAGGACAAATTGCGCTGCATTTATTAGTTGCCAATTGGCCTTTAATGTTATGGATTCCGGGAATGCTATTAAATATTTTATGGATGGGATTAACAATCTATTTATTAGCGGAGCTACATCCTAGTATGTTGTTCATGTTTCTAGTCAAAGCCTTTATACTTTCGGAATTTTTAGCATCGATCGTATGGCAAATATATGTAACCTTTATTTTAGAAACAAGATTGGCTAACAATCTATTCGTTGAGTGTCTTAATTTTATTGGTATTGTTGCACTCATTTTAGCGATAATAATTTTTTGGGATCATAAGATTAATTATGTACGTTTAAAAAATGCCGTTAACCGCAAAACCGTTATTATGTTTATCATGACCGGTATTTTAATATTTTTAGCTAGCAATATCGGTTTTTTACTCACTAAAACGGCTTATCACTTAGGGAATTCTTATTCCGTCTTTTTTGTCAGAACGGTTGTGAATATCTCTGGTATTTGCTTATTATACATGCAACAATATCAATTAATCGATCAAAATCGTCGACGTGAATTGGATGCGATTCAGAATTTGTTTCAATCGCAATATCATCAGTATAAAGCTTATGCAGAGAATACGAATTATATAAACCGAAAAGCACATGATTTAAAACATCAAATACAAGTGATTTTAGCGGAAGATGATGTTGAAGTTCGCCGTCGTTATTTATCAGATTTGAGCGATGCGATTCAAAGTTTGAATCATAAAATTGAAACGGGCAATGGTGTATTGGATACGTTTTTGACACGAAAAAATATGTATTGTCAAGAACACGATATTAGTCTTACTTGTATTGCTAATGGTGCTTTACTTCATAATATGGAAATTATGGATATCTGTAGTCTATTTGGAAATGCATTAGATAATGCGATTGAGCACGTGGAGAAAATTCCTGAAACAGAGAAAAGATTAGTGACTCTTAAGTTACAAAATCGTGGAAAAATGGTAATATTAAGAGTAGATAACTATTGTATCGATGACCAATTGAACTTAATGGTTATACCCGAGACCTCAAAAAAGGATAAGGAAAATCATGGTTATGGTCTTAAAAACATTGATTTTATCGCTAAAAAATATGGTGGTAGTATGACGCTTGAGTTACAAGACAACTGGTTTAGTTTGTGTGTAGTGTTCCCAATTTTTTAGGAATCAAAAGGAGTGAGTTGTTTGAAACGTTTAACAAAAGTTTGGATTACTTTATGGTTAGCGCTATTGGTAATATTTCCTAGTTTAGTCAGTGCGCAAGAGGTAGATTTTAACATTATTAGCGAAAAAATACTTGCCCAGATTAGCTCAGACGGCAGTGTGCGTTTTAGAGAAGAGTATGTTTATGATGTTGATTATATGAATGGTGCGTTGTTTCAAATCGATCGTACAGGATATGAGTTAAAGGATTATCAAGTGGGGGTCAAAGATAATCAAACACAAGAGGATGAAATATTTGAAGAGACACCAACCGGTGCTAGTGAAACTTATCAAGTATCACAAGCCAGTGATATCTATGAATTTAAAGTTTACTATCCTGCCCAAAACGAAAAAGTAACCTTTGTTTTAGAATATACTTTAACCGATTTGGTGACCAATTTCAGTGATACAGCAGAATTTAACCGTAAAATTGTGGGTCGAGGTATTGATGATTATTTAGATGTTGAAGCTTTGATTGTTTTACCTGGAAAGGTAGCGAACCAAGAAGATTTTAGAGCTTGGGGCCATGGTGCACCTCAAGGAGAGGTAGAGTTGGTAGAATATGAAGGAAAAAGTGCCATTAAAGTGACGGTGCCAAATAACCCACCGAAACAATTTGTGGAAGTGAATTCTATTTTTCCGATTGCGTTAACACCAAATAATCAAAATAAACGAGAAGTCGCGAAAAAAGATGAAATTATCGAGCGAGAGAACGATCAAGTCGAACGAGATCGTGAATCATATGCGACTCAATTAGGTTGGATTCGACTTTTTGGAATGTTAATATCGATTCTGATGCCTGCTTTACCAATTGGGTTGTTAATTTATTATTTGAATAAAAAGAAAGCTCTCAATCCCAATCCGATAAAGCTGCCGGATCATATCTACACTTTACCTGAAGATATAACACCAGCATTAATGACGACATCCGTCTTTAAAGAAACACCAGCCACAGAAGACTTTACCGCTACAATTGTGGATTTAGCTAGAAAAGGCTATTTAGTTCTTACTGAAGTTACCAAAGAAAGACGTGGTCTGTTTTCAAGAGGCGACCAATCAACCGTTTTAATTGAACCAGGTGAAAAATATGGCGATGACAGCCAATTGCAAAAACATGAAAAGTACGCTTTACAGTATGTAATGCCAACGGAGCAACCGGTGACGCTACAAGAGTTAGAAGAATCTGCCTCAAAGGATCGTAGCTTAGCTAAGAAAAACTATCATCTTTGGACCCGATTTATCAATTTCACCCAAGTAAGAGGGATGCAACTAAAAGGCAATAACAAAGAGCAGAAGGTAGCGTCGGCAAATGGTGTCATGGGGTTGGTTTTTATCCCAATTTTTGTGGTAATTGCCATTAGTCTGATTAATCATACAGCGTATCAACATTTTATCCCTTTGATTGCGATCATTGGAGGAGCTAGTTGGACAGCGACGTTAATTATATGGTTAATTGTATTGCTTAAACCAATCCGAACAGCTGACCAAGATCGTCGTATCAAAGAGTGGACTGGATTTAAAAATATGTTGAATGATATTGGTAATTTTAATATGCGAGAAATTGGTTCGCTTGAGCTTTGGGAAGAGTTTTTGGTTTATGCTATTTCTTTAGGTGTCGCTGATAAAGTAGTTGAAGCGATGAAGATGGAGTTTAAACCAGTTGAATTAGAACAAATGCGTGTAGGAGGAGGATTCTATTCAAATCCATATATCTTAACACGTGGGATGAATCAATCCATTAGTAATATAATAGGAAGTGCTCAACCACGAACAACCAAATATAGTGGCACCAACACCGGTGGATTTGGTGGTGGATTTAGTGGTGGAAGTTCTGGTGGATCTGGTGGTGGATCAGGAGCTGGAGGCTTCTAAAGATGTTAGAAAGTGATGATAGAGTGTTAGAAACAAAAGATGAAAGATTGCGCTTTGCTATTTTAGCGAGTGGGAGTAGTGGTAATTGTACATATGTCGAAACAGATAACCAAAGGATTCTGATCGATGCAGGACTTAGTGGGAAGAAAATTCATGAGTTAATTAAGCAAATTGACCGCGATTTATCCAAGGTGGATGCTATTTTTGTAACCCATGAGCACAAAGACCATATCCATGGAGTCGGCGTTTTATCACGAAAATACAATATTCCTATTTATGCTAACCGTCAAACATGGTTGGCGATGGAAAAACAAATTGGTGCAATTGCACTAGAGAATAGAAAATATATTGAACCCGAACAAATGATGTCAATGGGTGATATTGATGTATTAAGTTACAATGTCAGCCACGATGCTGCTCAGCCGCAGTTTTATGCCTTTCAAAAAGGTGATAAACAATTTGTAATGTTGACGGATACGGGGTATGTAAGTAATCGACTTAAAAGTCAATTGCGCAATGCAAGTGCCTATTTAATAGAAAGTAATCATGAAATCGAGATGCTTCGCTATGGACAATACCCTTGGTCATTAAAGCAACGAATATTAAGTGATAAAGGGCATTTAAGTAATGAAGCGGGCACTAATGCCATGATTGAAATGATTGGCAATCAAACTAAAGAAATCTATTTGGGTCATTTGAGCCGTGACAATAATACTAAAGAACTAGCGATGTCCACAATGTTTAATTCAATGTCAGCTAAAGATATGCGAGTGAATGAAGATTTTACTCTCCATATGACTGATCCAGCCCAATCAACAAAATTAATGTACTTATAAAATGAAGGTAGAGTTAAGAATTAAGTAATCTGTTGATTTACTTATGTTATCCTTGAAAGAGGTTAAAAATATATTTTTTAGCCAGTCAAAATGCTAAAGTTTAAAAGGTTTAGCGAAAAACGATTATCGTTGAAGCTCACCCTTTTTTTAATGATATCAGTCAGAAGACTATGATAAACAAGTACAATTAACTAATGTAATGACAATGCGCCAGTGGTAGAAAAGTGATTGGTTTTCGCTTCGTCAGCTTACCTTCGCACAGTTAGGAGTTGGCCAGAAATAGAAATTTGAATAATTTTCGCTTCGTTTGCCTACTCCTGGACAGTGGAGTAGGTCTCAAACAAGTCTTTAGGACGTTGGTTGAGCCCACTCAACCACTGCGTTTTTAATTAGCGAGTAATCATTTAACTGAATTTTTCAAGTTTATGCCCGCTTCATTAAGTCGTAGTTTGAGACTTGCGCAATCACTATGCTATAAAATAAAGAGCGAGAACCAAACAGAATTTTTTTAAGATTTGCTTAGCCACTAAACATAAAAAATAGACATTTGGTAAATGTTTTATAGAAGAATGTTCAATGATTATTCATAAATCAGTGATATATTAAATACATAATCAGATTAGTAAAGGAGAATTACTATGGACAACAAAAAAATAAATGATGACTCACAAAACATAATCCCAATGAATTCAAATAAAAAAGATAATCCATTTTGGAAAAGTGTGTTTGGCGGTATTTTAGGTAGTGCCATTATCATTGGAATGGTGTTTTTACTTGCGTTTAATGGACTATTTCAATCATCTGAAAAGATGAAAGCATATTCGCAAGAAAGTGATACCAATAGTCAAACATTAACGGACTTTGAATCAGCGATTATGGGTGCCGTAGAAAAAACAGGTGATGCGGTAGTTTCAGTTAATAATTTACAATCTCAACATATGAACCAAATTGGTAATTATGGATTTGGCTATGGTTATGGCTCAAATAGTCAAGGAACTGTTGATTTACAAGATCCAGAACAATCTTTAGAATTGTATGGAACAGGTAGTGGGGTTGTATATAAAATTGAAGGTGATACAGCTTATATTGTAACCAACAATCATGTTGTTGATGGCGCGGACAAATTACAAATTATCACTGCTGAAGGTGACACGGTCGACGCAGAATTAGTCGGAACAGATGTCTTTACAGATTTAGCAGTCCTAAAAGTTTCTTCAGAAAAATTAAAGACAGCCATTACTTTTGCTGATTCAGATCAATTAAAAGTAGGAAGTTTAGCAATTGCGATTGGCTCTCCTTTAGGAAGTGAGTTTTCAAGTTCGGTAACACAAGGTATTGTATCTGGAACCGATCGTGTCGTACCATTTGATATGAATAATGACGGTGAAGATGATTGGGAAATGAACTTAATCCAAACCGATGCAGCGATTAACCCGGGGAACTCTGGTGGAGCGCTTATTAATAAAAACGGAGAATTAATTGGTATTAACTCTAGTAAATTAAGCTCAACTGAAATCGAAGGAATGGGCTTTGCTATCCCAAGTAATGATGTGCAAAACGTCATTTCACAATTAGAAGCAAATGGTAAAGTAACAAGACCAGTTTTAGGTGTAAGTTATTTAATTCCTGTTAATCAATTATCAGCGAGATCAAAAACTGAAGTGCTTGGTTTAGCCGAAGATGCTGAAGATGGTGTCGTAGTATCCGAAGTAGTATCAGGTACAGCCGCAGATAAAGCAGGTATGGAAAAATACGATGTCATTACTGAAATTGATGGTGTCGCTATTAATGGCATGATGGACTTAAGAAAAGAACTTTACAAACATCAAGCAGGCGACCAAGTAGAATTAACCATTATTCGTAGAGGCGAAACTCAAAAATTAACTATTACATTAGAAGCTGATGAAACAACGCCGCAAAGCTAATATACAATTAAATAGATAGATTAATATCCACTCGATCAACTAAAATCATCGAGTGGATATATTTATGT
>NZ_BCQX01000027.1 GCF_001552295.1 Globicatella sanguinis NBRC 15551
TCAAGTTTATGTCCAGCCTCAGCGCGGTGATTGTGTAAACTAATTATTTTACAGCTTCCATTAATTCTAACATAATATCTGCTTGTGGTAAGGCCATAACCGATTTAATATCTTTACGCACCCCTGGTAAATCTTGATAGGCATCCGTTTCTGTTCCAGAGACAATTGTTCTAAAACCATGTTGTGACCAAGCTATTTCTTGGACTTCTTCATCTAACATGACCTTTCGCATCACTTCCGCCCCTTCATCAATCCCAATTAAGACATGAGAAGACCAAACTGTCGGTGAGGGGTATAACATCACGATGTCATCTTTCACTTGATTGTATACATTAGGCTCAATTTTTGAGAATTCTAACCATTGACTCTCGTAACCTGCAATAATTGGATAGGCACCGACTCCTTGTTTTAAAAACTGATTAAATAAATCGGATGATGAGGTTTGACTATAACCTATTTTATTATAAATAGTTTTTAAGACTGGTTTTAATTCAGCAACTTGTTCCTTCGTAATCGCTTTGTTATCATTTAGCGCATTGGCTAATAATCCTAAAAACATATTCCCTGAGTTCGACGCATTTGGATTGGTAGTATCCACCAAGATATCCCCATATAATTCGGTTAGTCCGATATCGGCCCAACTTTTACCTTCTTTCATAGCGTTAGCTAATTTGGCCATATCGACCATGTAAATACCGTTTTCTTCTGTGACATAACCTGCCTTAATTAAAACATCTACGACGATATGGCGCGAGTATAACACAATCGGTGTATTAAACATGATGTCTGAAAATTGATTTTCTTCGCCTAAATATTCTTGTAAATCAGCCGCGAATTGACTTGAAGGGAATAGATATTGGAAATTATCGCTCGCACCTGGTTGAACCATATCAACCGAACCTGCTTTACGATAATCATAAGTCAAGCCATATTCTTTCTTGGCAATTTCTTTTACTCTTGCATTTTCTAAAAGGTTAATTTTTTCTCCTCCGACTAAACCGGTAATCGAAACTTGGTCAGGTTGTCCAGAACGTAAAAACGAAAATCCAATTACTGCTGCTATTACAATAAGTAATAGACCTAATCCAAAGAATTTTCCATTTTTCATGACTGTTCCTCCTGTTTAAAATCTTCACCCATCTGAGCGGTTTTCTCTAATAAGTCGGTTTGTAATTCTAAATTGAGATATTTTTGTTGGTGATAGGAATCACGTTGTTTGTTGAAAATTTGATTCAAATATCCTAGCGCTTCCGTAGTTTGTGCTTTTACCTGCTGTAATTTATTTGCAGAAATACCCACTCTTTCTAACTCATAGTAGTTCTCAATAATTTCCTCCGACTTCGTTGTATAATATTCAATAAAATGACGACTAGCCGATAAGGCTTGAAGATGGTCATCTAAATATTCATAGATAGAAAAACCAATCCCTGTCAATGAATTGGCAAGCTCAGCCACTTCTGGGTCTTCTATTTGTTTTGCGTTCTGTTCCATACGTTTAACATTTTTGCCCAGTACTTGGTATAAATCAGCCAATTCTTTATTAAGCTGATCATCGAGCACTTCTACATTACCAATTTTAATTTTTGGGGTAATCAAAAAGTAAATCGCAAAAAATAAAATTAAAGTTAATACTAACACTAAGTATAATGGCCATTCAAGAAGATACCAGAAGATTAGAAAAAAGATTAAACTGCCTAAAAATGATAATAGATTTTGTTTCACCATTTTGACATCCTCCTTCTATCTTAATTATACCCTCTTACTGATTGAAAAGCACTCACGAGATCACTACGTCCATCGAATACACGACCATTGCTTAAATTAGCCAGTTCTTGCAAGTAATTATCATCAGCATCTCCAAATTGAATCGAAAAGATTGGAATATCGAGGTTTAATGCTTGATATTGGCTAGCTACTTCGTCTTTTAAATGTTCATCGTTTGCACGTCCATCAGATAAAATGACAATCATTGGGGTATGATGGGCTAAATCATCGGTATTATTTTTAATATGTTCAAGTGCTGAAAGAACCGCTGCATTCATTGAAGTCCCACCACCCGCTGAATAAGTGGTGATTTGCTGATACAATTCTTCTAATTCTGTACTGGCTCCATTAGCGCTAATTGGCTTCCCGACATTACTTTCAAATTTAATAACATGGGTAATGTCACGACTGGTCCCTTGTAATAAGTTCTTGCTCGCTTTATCTGACTGCATGACATAACTTAAAGCCTCTTCTAATTGTTCTTCTCCCTCTCCTGCCATCGATCCTGAGTAGTCAAGTAAATAATAGGTCAAAGCCGGTTTTTTAAAGGCTGTTTGATAAGCAATTAAGGCTTCTTCTAATACTTTTGCTTCAGGTAAACGGACCGTGTTTAATATCTTACTCGTATCTATCCCCCAGTCCGGATTAAAGACCTGGTTATTATTTTGGGTGACAGTATTATATGCAGTACGACGGCCGGTTTCTTGAATTTTCTCTTGTGCCTCATCACTTAATAAATACTCTTGAAAAGCTAAAAAAGCTTTTTCTTTTTTCTCATTTTGATGATCAACATAAGCTAATGGTGCGTCACTCATTGCCACACCGTCCGTTGGGTACACCACATATAAAGGTTCTTTGCCTTGTTCTACTAATTGTTTATTCGTTTGAATAATTAAGGTTTCATAATTAACCATCGCATCATAGTTTCCGTTTAAAAACAGCGTTACGAGCCAATTCGATGAACCGGATGAACGGCTGACGCCACTTAATAATTTAGTAATTTTATCAATGAGTTGTTGATTAGCTAAATCTTCAGAGGTTAAATTTTCATTGCCTGACAAGGCGGTTAAAAATGATAAATATGCTGTTGCACCACTGTTAGATTGAGTCGCAGAAGTCATCGCAAAGGTTAATTTGTTCTGTTCAATCGCTGCTAATATTTCAGCAATTGAGACATCACCATCAGTAAAACCTAATTTTTCTGCGAGGGATTGACGAATTCCAAAGACCACGGGTGACATCGAAATTGACTCTGTATATTTTAAAAGGTTATGAGTGTCTCCCATATTGAGCCACATCGAACTTGCAGTCCAAGCCGCATCATAATCAACTTCACCTGATTGTAATAGTTGCATGGTCGTTAAGGAGCCTTGGTAAGCAATATTAATCGTTTGTCTGTTTTTCTTAGCGTATTCCTCAATAATCGGTTCCAACACTTCAATTTCAGAACCCGCTACAATATTTAATGTTTCCCCACCATGCTGCGCTGAAAAGTCAAAATCAGCATTCCCACTGGTTTTATTATCATCGTCACAGGCTACGACCAGAACACATAAAATAGCCAGTGCTAAGAATTTTAATAAACGTTTCATGGTTTTCCCTGCTTTCCTTAATTTTTATGCTTATGGCGTGACATCTCGACTTTCACCACGGGTATCTTGATAAATTGTTTCAGCAATGGCTGTTTTCAATTCATTCTCTACCGTAATTAATTCTTTTTCCGCTTCGATACGAGCTGTTTTGGCATTTTCATGAATCGCCATCGTTTCACGAATCGTTTCAATTAATTGTTGATTAACATGTTTAACCGTATCAATATCGACAATCGAACGCTCTGTCTCCTCGGCAATTTCCACCGAATTCTGACGTAGTTTGTCCGCATTTTTTCTTAATAGTTCATTGGCTGTATCCGATACTTGACGTTCTAATTCTAGGACACGCTTTTGTTTTTCCATTCCTAAGGCAATGACAACTTGCGACTTCCATAAAGGAATAACATTATTAATGGCATCGGTCACCTTATCGACTAATAATTTGTCATTATTTTGGATTAATTTAATTTGTGGTGCGGTTTGGATGGCTAATGTTTTTGAGGTTTTTAAGTCAAAGATACGTTTTTCAAAACGATCAATCGACTCTTTAAAGTCATTCACAACTTGTAAAGCCATTGAATCTTCTTTAGCTTCTGCCTCTTTCAATAATGCTGGTAATTGATTATCACACATATCTTTAACAACTTCTTCACCGGCTACAATATACAATTGTAACTCTTCAAAGTATTTTAAATTTTCATCATACAATTTGTCATACATTGAAATGTCTTTTAACATCTCCATACGTGATGTTTCTAATTTGGCTTCAATTTTATCAATTTGTTTTTCCACAATATCATAACGTGCTAAGTATTTTTCGATGGACTTTTTGGCTTTATTAATAAAAGGGATCTTAGCTAAAAGACCTTTATTATCAAAATCTGCATCAAAATTTTCAACGTTCACCACTAAATCGGTCATTAAATTACCGACCTCGCCTAAATCATGCGCTCGTACTTGACTTAAAATGGTTTCGCTAAATCCTGCTAAACTTTTTTGTGCATTCGCGCCAAACATTGAGCTTAGTTGTGAGTCTCTTAAATTTATTTTTTCCTTAATGGAGTCAACTTTCTTTCGACTCGCTTCATCAAGAATTTCAAATTTTTCATCTAAGTTTTCAGCAATTTCAGTATTGGCTTTATCTACTTGTGCTTGACTCATTAATTCGTCTAATGATATTTTAGTCATGGCAATCTCCCTTTCTATAGTTATCATCATTATTTCTATTTTTATTGTATAATGTTCCACGATAAAAGTCTTTTTTAATTGTATGCCTTTACATAATCTTTACAAGTATTTCACAATTCATAAGTAAATCAAATCGCTCTTCCAGGTGATAATATCAACTTTTTAAGTTATTTAATTGTTTTTTCTTTAACAGCAATAAAAAGATACTCATAATGTCGATGTTGTATTAAAAGTTGTATTAAAAAGTGATAGAAAATTGCCAAAATTTAGATTGCATAGCCGATAATTTGTGTTAAGAGTTATAGGAAGGATTATTTTTAGATAGACATTAGACGGCAGGGGAAAATTAAAAAAACTGGGGGAGCTTTAGCTTTTGAAATGCTAATAGGTTTTGAAATTTTATAGGAATATTCGGTTGGTGCTATTATTTTCTAACGGCGCATGAAGTTTAAGTCCAAATGACAGCACTAGCGAATCGTTTAACAATACACTTTATTTTGCGTTAATATTTCTGCATAATAAAAAAGGGACTAAGGAAAAACGATAGACGTTTTCCTCAATCTCTCTTAAAATCTTCAACCGGTCGTCGAACCATTTCAATTTTAGTTCTAGCGGAAATTTTTTTAGATTATATGTAGAAAAGATGATGTGGCCATTTAAACTCAAGGGTATCAAGCTGAACCATCATCTTGATTATTTTTAAGGGTAGAATGAAACGTGTACATGGTCCATATGGTTAGCGGTGATACTACCACGGTCTTCCATCATCTGCCAAGACATATTCCAATCTCCATAAATTTGTTGTTTCCAAATGACATATGAAATCTTGCTCGATCCAATTTGGTTAATCGCATATTGAGCTATCTCATCTCCTAATGCTGAACCAACTGGCACCATAAAGTCAACTGCTAATCCTTGACCGTGATCGCCAGCATCACCTGGACGGTATGTACTAAATGAGGTAATGCCATAAGCATTCGCAACTTCATTTTTGAATTGTGCTACATGGGCTTGTAAGCCGTCATTGGTTGGGTCATAGATTGGCGCCTCAGTTTCTTCAGGTACCCATTCTACCGTCGTTTCTTCTATGATTGGCGCTTCAGTTTCCTCTGGCACCCATTCTATCGTCGTTTCTTCTACCATTTCGGCAGTAGTTTCTTCCACAATTGGTGCTTCGGTTTCTTCTACCACTTCGGCTGTTGTTTCTTCCACAACAGGGGCTTCGGTTTCTTCTACCACTTCGGCTGCTGTTTCTTCCACAATTGGTGCTTCGGTTTCTTCTACCATTTCGGCAGTTGTTTCAGCTTCGGTTGTTTCAGTTACCCACTCTTCAATCGTTGTTGCTTCTGTAGTAGTTTCAACGGGGGCTGCTGAAGGTTCTACTGCCGTCGTTTCTGTAACTGGAGCTTCAGTTGTTTCAACTTCTGTAGATTCTGCTTCAGTTGTTTCAGGAAGCCATTCTTCAACTGGCTCCGTCACATAAACTGGCGCAGATGCCGATTCGCTAACATCTTCAGTCGCTGGTAATTCATATGTTTCGTCATTAACGACTAATTCATTTTCAGCTAAATTAATTTCTGCCTCGGTTTCAGAATCAGCTGTCTCAATTAAGACAGTTTCAGCCTTTTGATTGTCATCATAAGTCGTTGTTAATACCGTGCTAGGATAAATTAAGTCTAAATCCGCAATCGCGTTGATGCTTCCTAACACCTCTACATCAATCTCTAATGCTTCAGCAATGACTCCTAGAGTATCGCCATATTCGATAGTATAGACTGTTTGATTATCTTCGTTAATTTTTAATGCTGCTTTAACTTGTTCAATTGTACGTGGTTGCCATTCTTCGGCCAACACATTATTAGCCGTTGTTGAAATTGGCGTTGTCATTAAAGCAAAAGCTGTCGCAAGTAAAATTCGCTTTTGTAATTTCATTTATTCTCACCTTTTTCTTATCTCGCTAGATTGTATTCTAACATAACGCCAAAAAGAAAAAAGACCTTTCGAGCTTATTTAAATAAACTGTTCTCACATTGACACTTAATTGTAATAGTATGTCAATTAAGTAAACTTAAATAAAAATAAATATCATGTTTTCCTTGTTGCGATGTAAAATCATAAACGAGCGTATTGAGTCCGCCAAGTTCAAAATGATTGGCTAAATAAAATTCAAACGCTGCAAGATTATTATTAAGCACCTATCAGTAAAATTGGTTGCCTGACACTATATTGTAATTGCACTCATAAAAAACCGACTTTTGCTGAAATCATTCAAAGCAAAAATCGGTTGACGATCCGTTATTAATTTAATTCTAAATTGGATTTTAACGCTTCTTGAACGGTTGCTAATGACCCTTCGTCAATCATTTCATAATAGACGCCATCAATCATATCGCCTGTTCCTTGTAATGTCACTTCTTCGATGTTCTTCGCAATCTTGTTCGCATTTAAAGCCAATGTTTGGATATCCTTAAATTGGATATTCGTTTCAACATAGTCTTCCATGACAGCCATTAATTCTGGTAAGCTGGCGAAAGAATTGATATTAACCACCTTATCCGCTACGGCTTCGATTACTTGACGCGAACGTTGTTGACGACCATAGTCTCCTTCTTCAGTATAACGATTACGAACATATTGTAAAACTGTCGCACCATCCATATATTGGGAAACACCCTGTTCAAAATAAGTCCCTTCTTGATTAAAGGTTTCAGTCGGAACAATAGTAATACCGCCTAAGGCGTTGACGATTTGGACAAAGCTTCCCATATCAACTTTTACATAATAGTCAATTGGAATATCTAAAAAGTTTTGTACAGAGTTAATTGACATTGGGATACCACCAAAAGCATAAGCATGGTTAATTTTATCTTGAGTGCCATACCCCACGATTTCAGTATAGGTATCACGAGGAATGCTGGTCATAACGGTTTTGTTGGTATTAGGATTAATGGTTGCGACCATCATAATATCTGAACGCCCTACTTCGGTACGACCAAAATCTCCCGTATCAATCCCTAAAAATAAAATACTAATGGGGTCTTCGCCGACTTCAACTTCTTCTGTCGTTTCACGTTTTTTAACAACATCTTTAACCACTGATTCCACAGCTTGTTTATTATATACCTTTTCAAACGATTTATTAAAACGATAATAGGAATAACCTAAAAAACCACCTACGACTAGTAAAGCCAGTAAAAATATTAAACCAATGGCTTTTAAAATTGGATTACCTTTTCTTCTTTTACGATGCATCGATCTACGTGACATCTTGTTTGACATTTTTATTTCACCTTCAAATTTTCAATTTATGTTTTATTTTAGCTATTTTTTGCTTGAATTACAAGCTTTTCTTTGATATCTATTCTATCCAATTAGACACTTTAAGTAAAAATCTAATCCCTAAGTTCTGCTTTATCGCAATGATTCCGAGGCTGGGCCTAAACTTGATAAATTTAGTCAAAATTATTGTTCTTTAATTAATAGCGCAGTGGTTAAGTGAACTCAAACCGCGTCTTAAAGACTTATTTAAGACCCAATCCCTTTTAAAATTTTAAGTTTAATCCTTAAATTCTTTTCTTACTGCATTCAACGCTTCATTAATGACCATATGCATATCATAATACTGATACATTCCTAATCGTCCACCAAAGATGACTTTTGTCTGTGCTTGCGCGAGACGACGGTATTGTTTAAAGAGTTGCGTATTCTTTTCATCATTGACAGGATAATACGGTTCATCACCTAATTGCCATTCTTTAGGATATTCTCTTGTGATGACCGTCTGGTCTTGCTTACCAAACTCAAAATGCTTATGTTCGATAATGCGTGTATAAGGAGTTTCACGGTCCGTATAATTAACAACCGCATTGCCTTGATAATTATCAGTATCTAATATTTCATGTTCAAACTGTAAAGAACGATATTCTAATACACCATACTGATAATCAAAGTATTGATCAATCATACCCGTATAGACTACTTTTGTAGCTTCCGCTTCTAACGCTTCTTTATCATTGAAAAAGTCTGTATTCAAATGCACTTCAATATTCGGATGATTTAACATTTTCTCTACAATTTGAGTATAACCACCTATCGGAATCCCCTGATAAATATCATTAAAATAATTATTGTCATAGGTATAACGAACCGGTAGACGCTTAATGATGAAAGATGGCAAGTCCTTGGCATCACGTCCCCATTGCTTTTCCGTATAACCTTTAATTAATTTTTGATAGATATCCTTGCCTACTAAAGAAATCGCTTGAGTTTCCAGATTAGCTGGCTGTCTGCCGTGTTCTTGTTGGAATTCTTGAATTTGACGATCAATTTCTGCTTTTGCTTGGCTAGGAGTTATCACACCCCATAATTTATTGAAAGTATTCATATTAAAAGGTAGATTATAAATCTCACCTTTATAATTGGCTATCGGTGAGTTCACATAATGATTAAATTCAGCAAATTGATTAACATAATCCCATACTTCTTTGTTGTTAGTGTGGAAAATGTGGGCTCCATACTTATGCACTTGGATTCCAGCTATTTCTTCGGTATAGATATTACCTGCAATATGATTTCTTTTTTCAATTACCTTTACTTTTTGGCCACGTTTAGCAGCTTCATAAGCAAAGACCGAGCCGAACAAACCCGATCCAACGACTAAATAATCAAACAAATTAAGGTACCTCCTTAGTTCTTTAAGGTTATTTTTATCCCTATCTATACTATCATAATTCCTCACAACATAAAAAGGCCTTAAGTCAGATATACTAGTTTGGGGCATAAAAAAGTGGGTATCGTATGAAAGCTTTTGGCATATTTCCTCTACGATTACCCACTGAATAATTTTTATTTTTTATTTCTGACGATAATTTTCATTTAAACGATACCAATATAATGGTCGAGAAGATGACCCTGTTCTGCCTTCAGTTTGACTACGTACAATACCGTCATAGAAATACTTATTATTATAAGTTGAGTGATAAATCTCTTTGTTATTAATTGCGACACCGGTATGTCCTGCAGCACCGGAAGAATTATATTTATAACCTGAAATAAAGATATCTCCTGCACGTACTTGGCTTTCCGGTATTGGTAATAATAACCCACCTTCCATTGCAAACATTGAATCCGTATTACCAATCCAAGTGTTACGATTTAGATAACCTGCATTAATTAAAGCGTAATACACTGCAGATGAACAGTCATAACTGTTTGGTCCATTACGGTCAGTCATTGAATAGAAAGTTTTATTTTCTCTTTCTTTAAACCAATCTAATACTTTTTGAACGCCTTCTGATGTAACTTTCTCAGACGCTTCATTAATCACTAGGTAATTTTTCGTTGCACGACCTAATTTAGCTGGATTACCGGCTTCTGGATCAGAAACAGCAATTTCTTGGTCTGCCAATAAATAATTACTAGTTAATAATGGATTCCATTGTTTTAATTGCGCTACTGTCACACCATAACGACTTGCAACCGTTGTTAGAGGCATTCTGTAACCTGTTTGATTCCAATAAGTCTTAATTAATGTTCCATCATAATCAGCATCAACTTCAACCACACGGTCTCCCGCTTTCTTTTGCGCTTCAGCAGCTAAACGTAATTTCTCATTTTCAGCGGCAATTTTTGCTTCTAACTCTGCTCTGGTTAAAGTAATACTGCTAGATGCTTTGCTTGGATCAGATACCTTAAGATTTTGTCCTGTACGAATCACCGTACTTGAAAGTTTGTTCCAAGTCATAATTTGATTAACTGTAACGTTGTTTGCTTTAGCAATCTCATATAAAGTATCGCCGTATGAGACAGTATGTTTTTTCTCTTCGAAAGCTGGAATAGTCACTAATTCATCTTTCTTATCGTTTTCAACTGGTTTCGTTGGTTCAGTTGGTTTTTCCTCTGGTTTAGTTTCCGGCTTCGTTGGTTCAGTTGGTTTTTCCTCCGGTTTGGTCGTAGTCACTTTATTCACGATAATCTTTTGATTTGGGTGAATTAAACTACCTGAAATGTTATTCCACTGACGTAATTGAGCAACACTCACGCCATATTGTTGAGCAATTCTATTTAAAGTATCGCCTCGTTTAATAGTATAATGTGTTGTCTTCGTTTCTGGTTTTGTTTCTACTGGCTTTTCTTCAACTGGCTTCGTTGGTGTAGTCGGTTTCTCTTCCGGTTTAGTTGTTTCTACCGGTTGCGTTGTAGTCACTTTATTGACAATAATCTTTTGATTTGGATAGATTAAGTGACCTGAAATATTATTCCATTGACGTAATTGAGCAACGCTCACACCATGTTGAGCCGCAATTCTATTTAAAGTATCGCCACGTTTAATGGTGTAATTCGTTGTCTTTGTTACTGGTTTGGTTTCAACCGGTTTCGTTGGTGTTGTCGGCTTCTCTTCCGGTTTGGTCGGTTCTACCGGTTGCGTCGTAGTCACTTTATTGACAATAATCTTTTGATTTGGATAGATTAAGTGACCTGAAATATTATTCCATTGACGTAATTGTGCAACGCTCACACCATGTTGAGCAGCGATTCTATTTAAGGTATCGCCTCGTTTAATCGTTTAATTCGTTGTCTTCGTTACGGGTTTTGTTTCAACCGGTTTGGTCGTTTCCGCAGGTTTTTCTTCAACTGGTTTCGTTGGTGTAGTTGGCTTATCTACTGGTTGTGTCGTTTGTGTTGTAGGATTAGAAACGACTAATTTTTGATTGACTCTAATTAAATTACTCGTTAATTTATTCCAGTCCATCAAGTTCGCTACACTTACCTTGTATTGATTCGCTATCTTCCATAATGTATCGCCTGAAACTGTTTGATATGTTTTTACTGTAGGCGAAACGGGCGATACAGTCGGTGTGTTAAATTTACGAACAACACTTTCTTCTGTTTTTTCTACTTGAACATCTTCTGCTTTAACCGATTCAGTCGTTGTTTCTTCTGTGACAACTTCTTCTGTTTCAGCAGGTAATGTGTCATCGCCGGTCACTCCTACTGAAACTTCTGTCGACTCAACTTGCTCAGAATTAGTTTCAGTCGTTTCTGAATCTACCGTTGGTTCTGTATCATTCGCCGGTTCTGATTCTTGAACGGCTTCGCTCTCTTCAACTGTCGACACCGCTTCAACAGTTGTATCATGATTGTCTTCAACGACTTCAGCCTCATTGACTACAGTATCTCCAACTGCTTCAACGACAGTCTCTTCACTTACTGCCTCAACAACGACTTCATCATGATTAACTGCTTCTTCAGCTTGTACATGAGTACTCAAGGTCATCGTTGCTAAAACAGATGCTGAAACCACTATCCATTTCCCTTTACTTTTCTTTAAAATTTTATTTCCCATTTTATTATTCGTCCCCCAAAAATAAATACTAGCAACAAAACTATATATACCATCATTTTAGCATATTCAAACTGATTAAGGCCGTTTACAATATTACAGTTTCGTAACAAAAGGCAGTGAAATGTATAAAAAACAAAGGACTTAGCAACTTTCTCGTCTAAGTCCTTTGGGGTTATTAAATTAATTTTTTAATAAATATCGTTTTAACGATTCGTATTTTGTTGTTGCATCGTTGACTCCTAATTGATACATCGCTGTTAATGCTTGAGCATTTTTCTCTAACCGACCAATCCGCATCTTTTTAGAAGGCTGAATCACAAAAGCCTTGCCTTCCTCCTCTAATTTATTTACTAAATCTAAACTCTGATTATACTTCATTGAGCGCTGTTTCCAAGTGTCCACAAAATTTGGATACCGTCGATAAATCATTTCATATAATCGTGATGAAGTTGTTTCTTTACGATAGCCCTTTGGTTGCGTTAAAACCACAATCACTTTGTCATATCCCATCGACAAAATTTTCTTAATGGGAATGGAGTCCGCAATTCCCCCATCTAAATAAGGCATACCATTAAGTTCAACGATTTGCGAGACTAATGGCATGGCGGATGAGGCACGTAACACTTCCATTTGGTTTAAAGGATGCGTTATTTTAATATACTCCGCTTTACCAGAATAGAGATTCGTCACTGTTGCATAAAAATCAATGCCGGATTGATAGAACGCTTTTTGATCAAAGGGATCCAAACGAAAGGGCACTTCGTAATAGGCAAAATCTTTATTCACAATGTTGCCAGTCTTTAATAAACTAGACAGACCCATATATTGAGGGTGATTTAAATATTTTAAATTATAACGAAGAGTGCGCCCAATCTGATGAGATGGGTAATTAACACCAAACAAGGCGCCGGCCGAAACAGCCACTATACCATCTACTTTAATCTTTTGGCGCATCATCACATCTAAGACGCCAGCCGTATAGATGCCACGCATCGCACCACCTTCTAATAATAATCCGACTTTCAATAAATTCTCCCCTCAACCTTTTGCTTTTACTTTATTATCTTTATGCATACAATATTGTTACCATCTTAATTCATCATTTACTGACACTTAATTAATGTGAAACCGGCATTTAAGAGGCACAATATGTTTACCGGCATTAATTTACACTTTTCTTTGAATCACAGTTCCAATATTACAATCCACTTAAATTTCCTTATACTCTACTGATAGTGCTTTTTGTACAGCAGGTCTAGCTGCTATTCTATCAGTCCACTCTTTAATATTTTGATAGCCTTCCATATCTAAAAATTCATACGCTCCCTCATATAATTTATCTTGAGCTAAGCGTCCATACCACGACCAAATAATCATATCAGCAATGGTATAATTGTCACCGACCATATAAGCTTGTTGTGCTAAGTGTTGATCTAAGACATCCAATTGACGTTTGGTTTCCATCGTATAACGATTGATTGGATATTCTTGTGCTGTTGGTGCATAGTTATAAAAATGTCCAAAACCGCCACCTACAAAGGGTGCTGCTCCTGTTTGCCAAAATACCCAGTTCAAACATTCGGTTTTTGCCGCACGATTTTCAGGTAAGAAGTGCCCAAATTTCTCAGCTAAGTATAATAAAATCGAACCAGATTCAAACACACGAAGCGGTGTTGGTTCAGAATAATCTACCATGGCAGGAATTTTAGAATTAGGATTAATCTTGACAAAATCACTGCCAAATTGATTGCCTTTTCCAATATCAATTTTGAACAAATCATAATTCGCTTCCTCAATACCTAAGGCTTTTAATTCCTCTAGCATAATCGCCACTTTAATTCCATTGGGTGTCCCTAATGAGTAGACCTGTAAGGGAGCATCACCTTTAGGAAGTGTTTGTTCAAAACGAGCGCCAGCTGTTGGACGATTACCTGAACGATTGTCATTTTCATCTTCCCATTGCCATACTTTCGGTTTAATATAGTCCGTCATTTTGTTACCTCCATTATTAATTGTTATCTACAGTATAAGTCTTTTAACTTTTCACAACAAATAGAATGCTTTAAGCGCTATGGATTGTTAACCCAAAATAAACATCAAACTACCAAATAATACGCCAATTAAGATGCCGACAATGACATCTTTAGGATAATGAACCCCAACTGCCACCCGACAAAAGGCTAATAAAAGGGTTAAAATCAAACAAACCAAACCCAATGATAGTTGCCATTTTAAAATACACATACTGATCATCGTGGATGAAAATACATGACGACTGGGGAATGACTCTCCAGTCTTGTCTCGCTTAAGTAAAGGTTGAATGGGCCACTCCTCATACGGTCTAGGGGCATTGATTACTTTTCTAAATAGGGACAACAAGACAAAACTAATGCCCGGCACAATCACCATCAGGCCCCACTCACTGATTGGTCTTTTGGTTAAATAAAAATACAATAATAAAGCTGGATAAAGAATATACATAAAGGTCGTAATGGATTGATTTAAAAATAAAACCACTTGTTTTAATAGTGGATGAGTATTAAAAAAGCTGGCTATTCGCTGATAAAATGTCAAATAATTATTCATGATGCGCTCCTTATTAAGGTTATTTGCTTCTATTATAACTAATTCTAAACAAGATACGAATAATTTCTAATTTGTAATTAACAAAAATCAATCATCGTCTCCTTATTTAAAACAAATATTAACGAGTTGTAAATCAATAGAGACTACGATTGACTATGATAATCCCAACCTTTTTTATACTTACAATAAAAAAGAATGGACAAGAAGTAGAAAATTGAATGATTTCCACTTTGTTTGCCCACCTTCTCTAAGACGTCACTCAACTCATGCACTGACAATAAACGATCAATCAATTGATTGCAGTTATCAACTCTCGGTTGAGCCTTCACAATTTTACAGTTTATAATTATTTGGCTATTCTACGAAATGCGCCAATTCTTGGCATTTTAATATCATAATTGAGCCCCATTATCAGATTGGTCGCCCAGATTCCAAAAAAGAATACTAAGATCGGTCCCACACAAGTCGTAATAATTAAAACAGCGGTAGAGTCAATCATATTGCTAAGACTTCGTTCAAATTTAGCCATTAAATCGGTCGCTGCGGTAGTCATTTGTTCAAATAGATTTTTATCTTGAGTGGCTTCTTTATTTACCGACTCGGCTTGTTCAAATGTTTGTTCAATTGATGATTGATAATTTTCTTCTATTTTATTTGAAATCCCCACACTAGCTGGGATAATAGTAAAAATCATAATCCCCATTAAGAAAACTCGCATACCCAAGCGTTTCAAACGGTCGCTTTTTATCGCTAAATTGAGTAGCAATGCGCCACAAGCTAAGGGGATTAACCATTGCAACGCCACTAAAGGTGTCACCGATAAAAAATATTTTTGCAGCCAAATACCCGCAAAAACAATTAATAAATAATCGGCAATATCGGCAATGTTTTGTGCGACCGGTCCACCAACATCCCCAGGGATTAATGTAATCGCAGTAGAGGTCGTGCCGGCTAAAGCAGTCAAAGCTACTACTGTTTCTTTCTTTTCATCTAAGGTCTCAATCGTCTGTGTATTAATATTCGTTACCCATTCGGTATCTGCTGAAAAATAACTGGTAGTACCAATGGCGATGAATAAAATAGCTAATAACAAATTTTTAACATTAAAAATTGATTGATTCATTTTCTCACCTCTTAAATTAGATAATAAGGGGTGGGCAAGAAGTAGAAAATCGGTTGATTTTCGCTTCGTCTGTCCACCCCAAACCGTTGGGAGTGAATTGATATAGAAGATCAGTTGATTTCTGCTTCATCTGTCCACTCTCCGAACAATCAAGTTGGTCTCAAACTAGATATTAAGACGGAGTTTGAGAACACTCAACTTACGCACTATAAAATAATAAGATGGCAACAGACTCAATTTATCAAGTTTTGCCCACTCTCACTAAGCCCATTTTATCGAACAAAAAACTCAATACATCAGACTTACGACCTAATTTGCTTGTCTAATATATTGAGCTTGTTTTTTGATAGTGCAAGCTTTTGACAATTGCTAATAAAGCACTTTTCTTCCGACAGCAAGTAACTAACGTGCGCCCATAATTTTATGAGGAATATAAGGTTCTTCTAAATATAATAAATCTTCTTCGCTTAATGTTACTTTTAAAGCCCCGACCGCATCGTCAATATGGCTCGTTTTTGTGGTCCCAATAACCGGCGATAACACCCATCTAGCCCATTGCCAAGCTAAAGCAATCTGTTGCATTTTGACGCCATATTTTTCTGCAATCTCATGAACTCTTTTTACAATTTCATAATCTTGTGCTTCAGTCGCATCATATTTACGAACTGCAGTCGTATCCGTTTTACTTCTTAAAGTATCTGTATGCCAATCTAAACGCGTTAAACGTCCGGCCGCTAAGGGACTATATGGTGTTAATGATACATTAAATTGCTGACAAACCGGAATTAGCTCTCGTTCATCTTCACGATACATTAAATTATAATGATTTTGCATCGATTGAAAGGGTGCCCAACCATTATCTTGCGCGATATTTTGTAAATTATGAAATTGATAACCGTACATCGCTGACGCACCCAGTGCACGCACTTTACCGTCTACTACTAATTGATTCAAAGCTTCCATCGTTTCTTCCATGGGCGTCTCATAATCGAATCGGTGAATAATATACAAATCTAAGTAGTCGGTGCCTAATCGTTTTAACGTTCCTTCAATTTCACGATTGATGGCTGCTCGTGATAATTTACCTGGATTAAAATAAACTTTAGATGCCAGAATCACGTCATCACGTTTTAAATTACGTTTTACAATATTCCCAACATATTCTTCACTCGTACCCTGGGAGTATCGATTAGCGGTGTCAAAGAAATTAATTCCTTGTTCAAAAGCATGTAACATAATCTTTTCGCTTTCAGGCTCTTCTAACGTCCATTCATGCATCGTACCTGGCTTACCAAAACTCATACAACCTAAACAAATCTTTGAAACTTCAATATCGGTATTACCTAATTTTCCGTATTCCATATTCACCCTCCATTTTAATCGAATTCTCATAATATTATTATAAAGGATAGTAGAATGTTTCTCCATTAATATGCGTCAACCTATGGATTAGATATATAAATTCTTCTCTTTAAAAATTTTTACAGCTAGAGTAAATAATAGAAATGCGATAACCAAAGCCACTAACACTAAGATATATGCCATCGGCTCTCCAGCTAATAGTCCTTCACCGTTAAATAAACTAAACACTGTAAAATATTTTAAAAAAACAACTTTGTCGTCAATATTAGAAATCATTTTAAAAACAAACATGACGATAGGAATGGTCATACCAACTGCCAAACTTAAGCGGGCATCGGAAAAATAAGTGGAGGCTAAAAAGCTAATGCTCGCAATTAATACCCACAAGCAATAAAGTCCAAAATTTAGTTTTAATAAGGAAACTAAATCGGCTTCGGTTGGAAACATCACCCGAATTGTTAAATATTGAATCATTGTCACATAAACAAATAATCCAAACAATGAACTTAACAAGACTGCAATTTGTGTCAGAATAACTTTTGTTCGTTTATTATGTCCGGTTAACAACACTACCATTGATCCACGATCAACATAACGTGCCACCAAGCCATGAGCGCGATTCAGTATGAAAATCATCGGAAAAATCATTAAAATAAAACCGTACAAATAGGAAACTAAAAAGCCTAACAAGCTAGTGCTACCTGCTTTAAATCCGACCGCCGCCATTAAGCCTGGCATTGTTTTAAAAAATTGATCCATCATTTTCATCATGGTCGGATTATACATTCCGATAATAATGGTGACATATATGGTTAAAATTAAGCAAATTCCAATAAATAACCACCGACTAGACTTTAATTCTTTAACAAATAATGTACTATTCATCATCGTCACCTCCATAATAATGTAAGAAGATAGACTCAAGGCTAGCTGTCTTAGACACTTTCACTTGATTCCTTATTTGTTCGCCATGATAGTCCTTTGCAAAAGCTAACGCTTCCGCTTCTGATGGTAAAGTGACTTGATAAGTACGCATATGCTGCGTTCTTAGGTTTTCAATATTGTCTTTAGCGACAATATGACCGGCACGAATAATCGCAACTTGATGACAAGTCCTTTCTACTTCTTCAAATAAATGACTTGAAATTAGTAGCGTCTTGCCTTTCTTTTGTTCTTGTTGAACTAAGTCGACAAAGCGATTTTGCATTAAGGGATCTAACCCACTGGTTGGTTCATCTAAAATCAATACTTGTGGATCATGCATAAACGCCGATACTAATCCTAGTTTTTGCTTAGTCCCTTTACTCATCTTTTTGATAACTGTTTTAGTATCTAATTCAAAACGATCGATTAATTCTTTTTGTAAGGTCACATTTTTAAGGCCACGATATTTTTGAATGAATTTTAAAAATTCAGTGCCTGTCATTTCATCAAAAAAGGCCATTTCACCTGGAACATATCCTAGATAATCCTGAATCTCATCCGCTTGATACCAAGTATCTTTGCCTAAAATCTGTGTCGTACCACTGTGTGGACGAATATAGCCCAATAAATGATGGATGGTGGTCGTTTTTCCGGCGCCATTTGGTCCTAAAAATCCAAAACTTTCTCCTTCTTTTACCTGAATATCAATATCAAATATGCCACTTGTCTCACTGAATTTGTGAGTCAAATGATCGATGTCAATCACTTTCATAACAACCCCTCCAATATTGAGTATAAGATAACTCTATTATATAGTGAAAACGGATAACTTTATAGCATAAGTTTGCAAGAATATTGATTTACACAAAAAAATTTCAGCAAGCAAAATATAAAAAATCGGAGGAAATTCAATTCGTTTATACGCCCCCAAGGGTTAATTGAGAACCCACTAAAACAATTAAATAAAATCGCAAATGGCATCATGCGCTTGAATAGTTTTTCAATGAAAATTATTGTAATGGGATAGTATCCTATATAATATTCGAATGGCACTGTTCAGTGTTGCTTATTCTGAACTTACCTTCAGTTTCTCAACTGTATCCTGATGAATTAGCTCCCTTAAGTGTGTTAAGTATGACGAAAAACTTACTCGGTCATTGGCATAAAGCAAATTAAATTCCTTTTCATGTTCAGACCAAGTACTTAAATCAGACAAATTATGTTAAATCAAAGCTTCTAAACAATCAATAGCTTTATAAACCTTGGCTTCTAATGTCTCTTTCGCTTCCATTTCATTATAAAGTGCCCACATTTCCGTTTGATACGGTTCCGGAATCGTTGCAATCCATTGATGCAACAACTTTTCTTCAGATTCGCGATCTTGATCATTCTTTTCAAATGCCGAAATATCCCTGTAAAACATTCACCTAAATCATGAATAATGATCATTAACATCACTTTTTGAAAGTCTACTTCAGGAAACTCATCTCTTAAAAAGAAAGCCATTAACGACATCATCCAAGTATGTTCGGCCACGCTCTCATGTCGCCCCTTAGAGGTATAACAATGGTGCGTCGTATCTTTTAAGCGCTCAGCAACTGATAGAATTTCTAAAAACTTTCTTACATCCATCTTATCCGCTCCTTATGAATTACTTTTATTCTAACATAAAGACGCAAGAAAACAGGACACAAATTAGATTCCGTCCAAATGACATACACAGGTTACATAAACACGCCACAAAAATCTAGAGCCTTTTTCAAAAAATAAAAAAAGCGAAAAACCACCACAAAGTGATTTTTCGCTATACTTTTTATGCTTGTTTAACACGACTTACTTCTACTTTCACCGTTGGAATTTCTACTTCAAATTGACCGATGATAAAGGATGAAATAAAGGTCGTTAATAGTGAAATTAAACCATTGACCAGCGGCATATATAAGATCACCGACAATGTTAAGACCAATATGTCGGCTAAGAAATAAGCTTTTCCTAATGAAATTGGCGTACGATTCGATATAATTAAGGCATAACAGTCATCGCCCCCTGCTACACATCCGCGTGATACTACCAATCCACAACCAATCCCTAATAATAAACCACCTAAAATGGCTGCTACCACTGGTAAATGTTCTAATGAAGGTAATACCGGACCGACTGCTTCCACTAAGGAATACATTAGGACATAAATCAATGTTGAAAAGATGGCTTTTTTAAAGAAACCTTCTTTTAATAATAAGACGCCCAAACCATATAATAAAATATCAATCGGCAGATTAATAATGCCGGGACTCAAATGAGTTAATTTTGATAGGACAATTGATAACCCAATAACGCCCCCTTCGGTGATTTTGGCTGGAATATGAATGTTGACAATCGCAAAACACATAATCAAGTTACCGAGAAAAATCATCCCGATATCAGCCCATGATAATTCTAACCACTCAATCAAACGTTTTAACGTCAAATTATAACTACGTTGTGCAACGCTTATACTTTGACGATACACTTTATTGACTTTAGTAAACAACGACTTATTTTTTCTTACTGCTATTTTCATCTTTCCCTCTTTTTGTCTTATCACACAGAGGTTTGCATTTTTGGCCACAAAAAAAGACTGCCTTGGCCGGAATACAAACTCCGTGCTGTACAATCTGATGGTTGTTGATGCTTTTTTTGTTTGAAAATTCTTTCTTGTAAGAACTCTGATTCATACAATTTCTTCGAATAGATCCCACATCAGGCACCCTTCTACTTCGAAACTGCTGCTATCAGATAAGAACTACCATAACGTACAAGACTCTTTTTTAGTGAGAATTATGGTAACCACCTGAGAATAATTTCTCTTCGTGATTCCATCATAGCACAATCCAAAGTTGCTTGACAAGTTATTTACAAAACATTTACAATACTCGCTTATGGTTTTCATGAAATTGATTTAGGTTTTGAGAAAATTTTCTTTGCGCTGTCTGATTTTATGTGCTACTCTCAAGAGGCTGAGCAAAAACTTTTTAAATTCTATTCAGTCATATCTATTTAATTCAAGCGCAGT
>NZ_BCQX01000028.1 GCF_001552295.1 Globicatella sanguinis NBRC 15551
AAGCAATTAGAGTATTTAAAATTTAAATCAGCACAGCACTACTTAGAACACTTATATCATGACCATCAACTGACCGAAGCGGAATTATCTGGCTTATATAAAATACTAGCCAAAGAAGTGGAAACGAAGGAAGTTTGTATAATGTTAAAGTCGCTGCTTTCCCTTACTTAAAGACCATCGACGATTATGACTTCACGTTTCAGCCGAGTATTGAAGAGGATCAAATAAGAACGATTATTGAGTCTTCTTTTTATAACGAAGCAAAGAACGTGGTATTAGTAGGGAACCCAGGCACAGGCAAAACGCATTTAGCGATTGCGATTAGCTATAGTGTCGCGATTAAACGTAATAGTGTTTAAGGGTGGGGAAAAACTTTTTTAATTCTGTTCAGGCATGTCTATTTAATTCAAAGCGCAGTGGTTGAGTGGTGTCAAACTGCGTCTTAATGACTAGTTTGATACCTACTCAACTGTGCGGGGGTGGGCAGACGAAGCGAAAATCAACTGATTTTCAACTTCTTGCCCACTCCCAATCCATTCATTGTGGACGGCATATCATGAAGGAACACTCGAACGAAAAATAAAATTATTCTTCAAATATAAGTTACTTGTGATTGATGAAGTAGGATTTAATGAAATAAGTCCCGTTGAAGCCAAATTATTCTTTCAATTGATTGATATGCGATATACAAAGCGCTCCACGATCTTCACGAGTAACTTAACTTTTGATAAATGGCATACCATTATGGGACAAGACGAGATGCTAACAAAGGCGATTATCGATCGTGTTTTACATCATTCTTATCTCATTAATATAACAGGACCTTCTTATCGAATTAAAGATAAACTTTCCCCACGAAAAAGTGGGGAATCTTAAGTGAGACAAATCGAGATTTTTAAGTTGACTTTTATATCAGTACTAGGAGTGTTTTTATTTTCGAAGTATGTACATAGATAAAGACCTAAATGCGGATGTTGAGAGAAGCATTAAGAGACCTTGAAGTGTACTATTACATTGGTTATAAGCTGAAATCGACTCTAAATGCTCATCATAAAATACTATTAAAAATTATTTTTATAGGAAGTGGTAAAAGTGATTGAATGGTTAAATTAATTCTCTTTAACGACTTTCTAGATATATTAAAAAGAAATGGATAATTAAGTGTATCTAAAGTATAATAAAAGTAAGAATCTAATAAAACAGGGGTGATTCTGTGGAAGTGAAAAAGTTTTATCGCACTCAACGTGAAGTTGCATCAGTAGTTAATGGACTTATTGATCAATATTGGGCCGATAATATTACTGATGAAGAATTAGAAGATAATATAATGATAATATTTAAAAATAATCAAGATAAAATTATTAAAAACAATGAATATACCACGATAATAAGACAACAATGCGGCAAAAATCGTTTAGCAATTGTTTCAAAAATAACTAAAAATAGATAGTTACTATATATAAGGAGAAATTAATAATGATTACTTCAGAAGAAATTAAAAGTCGTTTATGGGATGGCGCGAATGAACTACGAGGTTCAATGGATGCGAGTCGCTATAAAGACTATATGCTTGGATTAATGTTCTACAAATTTTTAAGTGATAAAACTCTTAATACGTTTAAAGAAAGTTCACAGTTAGGCAATGATATGAGCGAAAGAGACCTAGTCAAAGCTTATAAGGAAGCTCATGATGCTTATGGTGATGCATTAAATAATACGATTCAAAGTTTACTTGGTTATTATGTATTACCAGAATACTTATATCAAACTTGGTTAATGGATATAAATAATGGAGAATTTGAAGTACAGAAGGTAACAGACAGTCTACATAATTTTGAGCGGACTATTGTTATAGAAGAGGGCGCAGATGATTTTAAAGGCTTATTTTCTAGCTCAACAATCGATTTGACCGATACAGCTTTAGGAAGTAATTTAAATGAACGTAGTCGAAATATTCAGAGTTTAATTCTATTATTTTCGGACTTAAACATGGTTGCTTTACAAAAAGGTGATATCTTAGGTGATGCTTATGAATATCTAATTGGGCAGTTTGCGATGGAATCTGGTGCTAAGGCTGGTGAATTCTACACGCCAAAGCAAGTAAGTGAAGTAATGGCTCGAATCGTTTCGAAGTCATCAGATATTCGTTCGATTTATGACCCAACAGTTGGTTCTGGATCATTACTTTTAACAGTTGCAAAACATTTAGATACACATGAACAAAGACATCTATCTTACTATGGTCAAGAAAAGAACACAGCAACTTACAACCTAACACGTATGAACTTATTGCTTCATGGAGTTCGTCCTGAAAAAATGACGATTAAAAATGGCGATACCTTGGCTGAAGATTGGCCTGAAGATCCAGAACGACCAAATGAAGGTGTTCAATTTGATGCAGTTGTCATGAATCCTCCATATTCTGTAAAAGGGTGGAATCGATTCGACTTGACAGTCAGTGATCCACGTTTTGAAATGGCCGGGGTACTTCCACCACCAAGTCGAGGAGATTTTGCTTTCTTACTTCATGGACTTTTCCACTTAGGTCAAGAAGGAACGATGGCGATTGTTTTACCACATGGTGTATTATTCCGTGGGGGTGCAGAAGGTGAAATTCGTCAGCGTCTACTAGAGAAGAATTATATTGATACTGTGATTGGCTTGCCATCACATATGTTCACTAACACCGGTATTCCAGTTGCGGTCATGATTTTGAAGAAAAACCGTGCACTTGATGAACCAGTTCTTATGATTGATGCATCAAAAGACTTTATTAAAATAGGCAAGCAAAATGTTTTAGAAGAAAAAGATATTGCCAAAATTGTGGATACTTATTTATCAAGAGAAGAAATTGAAGGATATAGCTATAATGTTTCTAGAGAAGAAATAATAGAAAATGAATACAACCTAAATATCCCACGCTATGTAGTGCAACCAGATGAAGAGATTCCTCATGATGTAGACGCACATTTATACGGTGGAATACCAAAAGAAAACATAGAAAACCTTCATGTACTAAATGAAGTTGCACCAAATATTTTAAGAAATGCTTTAGAAGAGATTCGACCAAATTACTATGAGTTAAATCAAGAAATAGATGAACTAACTGAAAGTGTTTTAAATAGTGAAGAAATGAAAGAAAAAGCAACGGAAATGAATGAACGAATGACTGATTATATCAACCATTACTGGCCAATCCTAAAACAAGTAGATGATCCTGCAGAGGTTCGTCCATTAATGGACGAAATGTTAGAAGAAATTAAAGAGTTACTGATGAACTTTAAACACTTGAATATTTATGATGGTTATCAGTTAGTCGCTGAACTATGGGAAAATTATCTAACAGAAGATGTAGAAAAAATATCAGCAGGTGACTTCTATGAACTAGGTCGCTCAAGAGAACCAAATATCGTGACTAAAGGAACGGGTAAAAACAAACGTGAAGAACAAGAAGGTTGGGTTGGAATGTTAGTACCAACTGAATTAATTCGTAAAGAACTCTATGCAGAAGAGGCAAAACTAATTGAAGAAGTTGAAGCAGAGATCGGTGAAGTTGAGTCAGCACTTGATGAACTGGTTGAATCAGCCCAAGTGGAAGATTCTGTTGAGAATGAAATTCTTGGTGAATCGTTAAACGCAAGCAAGAATTCATTTACTGTTGGAAACATTCGCAAAGAAATTAAGAACTATGAAGAAAATACTGAAGAACATGAATTAGTTCAAAGGGTTCTAGATTTGATATCTAAACTAACAAAAACTAATCGAACTATACGTGAAAAAAAACAAGCACTCGATATGAAAGTGCAGAATCGTATTTTGGAATTAACGGATCAAGAAATTGATCAACTAGTGTATAAAAAATGGTTCGGTGACTTAACAAAAGAAATGATTCGATTAATCGAAGAGCCAATGAAAAAAGAATTAAATATCTTAAAAGAACTAGACAATCGATACAAAGATACTTTAGATGACTTAGAAGTTGAATATAAAGAGCTTGAAGCCTGCTTTAAAGAAATGGCCAGTCAATTGGTGGTGACAGAGGATGAGTAAAGAAAAGTTATTGCCAAAGTTACGGTTTGAACACTTCAAAAATGCTGAGTACTGGACTAATTTTGAATTGGGAGAATTAGCAAATATAGTTAGGGGGGCATCGCCTAGGCCAATACAAGATCCTAAATGGTTTGATAAAGATTCAACAGTAGGATGGCTTAGAATCTCAGATGTAACCCGTCAAAACGGACGTATATATTATTTAGATCAAAGAATCTCTAAGGCAGGCCAAGAAAAAACCAGAGTTTTAAAATCACCTCATTTATTAATTAGTATCGCAGCAACAGTTGGTAAACCGGTTATAAATTATGTTGATACTGGAGTTCATGATGGGTTTTTAATATTTAAAGATCCAATATTCGATAAAGAATTTATGTATCAATGGTTGGAAATGTTTAGACTAAATTGGTTTAGATATGGTCAACCAGGTAGCCAAATAAATTTAAATTCAAACTTGGTTAAAAATCAGAATGTATATTTACCATTGCTTCAAGAACAGGAAAAAATTGGTAAGTTTTTTGTGAAATTAGATGAATTGATTCAATTACAACAATCGAAAGTAAATAAAGTAAAAGATATTAAATCTGCTTATCTTTCGGAGATGTTTCCAAAAGAAGGAGAAAAATATCCAAAGAAGCGATTTGAAGGATTTACAGAGCCATGGCATAAAAACAAGTTTAATGAAATTACTGAATATATTACATCATCATTATCTGCAAATAACACTTTAATTCAAGGAAGATACGAACTTTATGATGCTAATGAATTAATAGGCTATACCAATAGTTCTGGACAAAAACAAGAATATGTAACAATTATCAAAGATGGATCTGGAGTTGGACGTGTTAGATTATTACCTAAAGATAGTAACTTCATAGGTACTATGGGAGCAATCGTTAATAAAGAGCAAACTGATATCCATTATATCTATGCTTACTTACAACAATTTAATTTTACCGAATTTATTACAGGTGCTACGGTTCCGCACGTTTATTATCGTGATTATGGAGAATCTACTGCCTATCATCCATCTTATGAAGAACAGGTTAAGATAGGCAAGTTATTTAATAATTTAGATAATCAAATTTCAATCGAAGAAGAAAAACTAACGAAGTTAGAGAACCTAAAACAAGCTTATCTAAACGATATGTTTATATAGAAAGGGGGAAGCTGTATGCAACAAAAAACATCATCAGAACAAGCATTTCAAGATCGATTTGTACGTGAATTAAAAAAATATAAATGGAAAGCACCAGATCATTTAGATGGAAATAAACAACGTGTAACGGTCAATCATTTAATTGAAAATTGGCGTCATGAATTGAATCGGATGAATGCCGATCAATTAGAAGGAGTTCCTTTAAGTGATGCTGAGTTTGAACAAGTCATGGCAAAGGTAAAACAAATTGATAATAGTTTTGAAGCAGCCAAACTCTTAGCGATGGAAGGATCAACTGGAAAAATTGATGGGATTTACCGAGATGATCATGCAGGTATTACTCGCCAACAAATTACATTAACGATTTTCAAAAAGTCTCAAGTCCGTGGGGGTGATTCAAGTTACCAAATTGCTCGCGAAGTGGAGAGTGAGAATGGGAATCGCTTTGATATTATCTTATTAATTAATGGCTTGCCGTTAATTAATATTGAACAAAAGCGTACAGATAAAACTTTAGACGAAGCTTTTGGACAATTTAAACGCTACTATCGAGATGGAGAATTTGTCAATAATTTCATGGCATTTTCTCAAATGATGGTTATTATGTCTGAGGTAGCCACACGATACTTTGCGACTCCTAAATCTATTAATGACTTTAATAAAAGTTTTGTTTTTCAATGGGCAGATGAAGATAATAACCCTATAAATGACTGGCAAAAAGTTGTTGAACGCTTCTTAATGATACCAATGGCTCATCAGTTAGTTGGAGATTATTTAATTATTGATGAAGCAGAAGATGAAGAGAATCGTAGACATATGATTATGCGTCCATATCAAGTATATGCTCTACAAGCAGTTGAACGAGCTGCCTTAGGATGGGGTGAAGACGGAATTCGCCATGGAGGCTATGTCTGGCATACAACCGGTTCCGGAAAAACAATTACAAGTTTTAAAACAGCTTTATTCTTATCTACTCGTGGTGGCTTTGATAAAGTAGTTTTCTTAGTCGACCGTCGTTCACTAGATGCAGCAACAAGTGCAAACTTTAAAGCGTATGCTGCTTATGAATCGGTAACGGTTGATGACACTACGCATACATATCATCTAAGAAAGAAATTGCTTTCTAAACAACGTGGAATTATTGTGACGACAACTTTTAAACTGGATTCTTTAGTGAAAGATTTAAAAGATAATGAGAATTATAGTCTAGCCGATAAAAAGATTGTATTTATCATTGATGAGGCACATCGAACCACTATGGGCAAAATGATGGGCAATATTAAGAGCTACTTTAAGAAAAACGGACTTTTTTATGGTTTTACTGGAACACCATTATTTGATGAGAATAAATCAACTGGAATGATTAATGTACAAAGTGAAGTCATTGATACTACTGAAAAACTTTTCGGTCCAGAATTGCATAGTTATACGATTGACCAAGCCATTCGTGATGGGAATGTTTTAGGTTTCCACGTGGATTATATTAATACAGGAGAGTTCGAAGATTATTCTAGTTTAAGAGAAGATTTAGCGGAAAAAATCTTGAGCGAGAAACCTGAACTCGGTGCAAGAGCAGTTGAGCGAGAGTTACTTAGCAAGTCAAATGCAGAAATTGAACGAATGGCTGTCAAGGAAGGATTATTATCTTACCATGATGAAACGCATATTCCTCGAGTAGTAGAAGAAATACTTTCGAACTGGGAATCACAATCGCAAGAAAAATTCTTTAATGCTATTTTGACGGTTGCTTACAAGGATCGAGTTATTGCTTACTATAATGAATTTAAAAAAGCATTAGACAGGATGGATTATGATTTAAATGTTGCGATGACTTTCAGCTTTGGAAATGAAAATGACCCAGATGGTATTTCACCTGATATGATTAGTGAGATGTTTAAAGACTATGGTAAATTTACAGGTATTGAGTTTCGCGTAGAAGATGGCGACAGTTATTTCAAAGATTTAGTGGTCCGATCGACTCGTGGAGGTAGTGGTCGCAATCCACGAAATATTGACTTGATTATAGTAGCTGATCAATTACTAACAGGCTATGATTCAAGGTATGTGAATACTTTATATGTAGACCGCTCACTAGAGCTTCAAGGTTTAATTCAAGCTTATTCAAGAACCAATCGAGTACAAGGTCCTATGAAAGAGTTTGGAACGATAATCAATTATAAGTATCCTGCTATAACAGAAGAGCAAGTGAATCGTGCACTTACACTGTATGGTTCTGGAGGAACAAGTAGTCTAGCAATTGTTGAACATTATGAGGTTGCCGTTCATAAATTTAAAGAGGCAGTTGAATGGATGGAAGATGTACTTCCTGATCCAACAAATTGGGCAGATTTAGAAACAAATAATGAACAATTGGATAATTTCGTTGAATCATTCACGCACGCAAATCAACAGTTAAATACTGTTCAGCAGTATTACGAATATGAATGGAATGATACAGAATTTGGGATAAATGAGCATCAGTGGATGAAATATATTGGTGCTTATAAGAACTTAAAACCAGAAGAAGATGACACTGAAATCTTACCAGTTCAGCCCTTAGTTGGTCGAGCTAAATTGTCAGGTACTCAAGTCATTGATGCGGATCATATTCTAGGATTGATTGGGGATCGAGTGAGTCATCAAGATGGAATCCAGACAGTCGATACCGAAACTTTACGCATTATCCATCAACAAATCCAAGAATTAAGTGATATGGGTGAAGATGATCAGGCAAAATTATTAAAAGAATTTGTGGACACTGAATTAGTAACCGGAAATTTATCTAGTAATTCACGTTTTGATGATTTATTTGAAGAATGGAAGGAGAATAAAGTCCAAAGAGAAATTGAAAAATTTGCGAAAGATTGGGGACTTGATGCGAATTTACTATCTGAATCTGTTAAAGAATATTCTTTAAATAAAAGAGAAGTTATTCCTTATATTGAAGACCTACAACGAAGTGTTAATTATGAAGAAGCTAGAAAACCAGAAGTTAGTCCGTTGGTACACACTATGGAGCTTATACAGACATTGCCAGAGTATATGGTAGAGATAAAGAGGAAATATGAATAGACGATAAATTATTAGGTAAAAGATACTCGATTAACTAAACCCTATATCCATCAGAGAAGGATATAGGGTTTTCTAAAAAGGAGAGTTGTTTTTGTTATGAAACCAAAGATTAAGGACGAAATGACCACATCTGATCGAGAAGACTTAATTATGAAAGCAGTTATAAAGACTTTGAATGATTTAGGTGGCATTGCAGCACGAAAAGACATTAAGCGTGATATATATGATAATTCAAAGATAATTCCTGAAGATTATATAGACTATACAAGAGAATCCAAAAAAACAGGAACGAAATATAAACCGTTCAATTATCAATTTTATTTCGCAATTAAATATCTGATGCTAGCTGATTTTGTACGGTACCCAAAGAAAGGTGAGGTTGAACTTACAGAAAAAGGCAGGAAAGTAGATTTAGATACCTTCGATCCTGTAACTGAAGTACGTGTCTTGTCTGAGCCAGCAATGAAAGAAGAGTCCGAGAAAAGGAGAGCGAAGAAGGAAATAACTGAAACCACAGAAATAGAACCTGAAGAGGAAGTATTAGATTCTGAAGGTATAGAAGAAGTCTGGCGAGGTCAACTTAATGAAGCGCTCAAGAAGATGTCTCCTGATAAATTTGAAATGTTTGCAAGAGGTTTGATGAAACGAATGGGCATAGAGTTAGATAAGGAAATAGGTATCCAAACGACAGCTGATGGCGGTCTCGATGGATTTGGGTACATAACTGCAGACGACTTCAGAACAACACGAGTTGCACTTCAAGCAAAGCGTTGGGAAGGAAAAGTCAGTTCTCCTGAAATCGATAAATTCCGTGGAGCAATGGATAAGTACAATGCAGAATATGGCATTTTTATAACGACCTCGGACTACACAAGATCTGCAATTGAAGCCTCAAGAATCGGAACGCGTGTTATTACGCTTATTAATGGTGATGATATATGTGACTTAGTGGCTAAGTATGAGTTTTATGTTACTCCAGTGACAACATATGAGCTAAATGAATTTTATTTTGAGGAAGAATGAAGAAAACAATTATGGCAGAGAATTGTATTTATGATTATCAAATCTAGTTATTAATACGAGGAATGAGATACTTAAAGTTGGTTCACCAATGCTCATAGATACTAAAATATTATTAATGAAAGCATTAATAATGAAACTTATATTTAAAGTACCAATATTACTATTGTTGAAGAATCTTTTTAGGAAATAATCATAACTAAGCTACACTATTCATAGAATATGAGGTGATTACTATTAGTATTAATATTCCGTTAGAAATAATATCTGATGAAAAGGGTTATATAGATCGAGAATGTCCTAAAGAAAATTGTCTATACAATTACAAGGTTTATTTGCAGGATTGGCAGAATAATTTTTCTGCTGAGCAGGTTTTCTGTCCAAGATGCGGTGGTTTTGATAGAGCTGAAAATTGGTGGACTGAAAAACAAAATGAACAAATTCTTAATATAATAAATAGTTATGTTCAAAATAGAATACAAAAAAATCTTAATACTTCATTTAAAAAATTGGAAAGGTCAACAAGAAATAGTAAGTTCTTTAAAATAAAATACAAACCTTCAAAACCCATAACGTTTGAAAACAATCCTATTGGACAAAACAAAGAGTGGGAGCAGGATATTCAGTGTTCTAACTGCGAGAGTCGTTTTAGTGTAATTGGCACGGCTTATTTTTGTCCATGCTGTGGGAAGAATTTAATACTTGATAATGCTGAAGAGTCTATTATTATCATTCAAAAGAAAATCGATTCAATAGATGAAATGAAAGTATTATTAGCAGAAAATTATGATACTGATATAGCACAATCAATGACTGATTCAATGCTAGAAAAATCAATAGGTGAAGTTATATCAGTATTTCAAAAATTTGCTGAAACGAAGTATAAGACGTTTTCTACTAAAAAAGTACGTACGAATGATTTTCAAATTCTTAATAAAGGTAATGAGTTATTCTTAGAGGCTACGGGTAATGGTTACTTAGAGTGGATTACTCAAGATGAATACAACTATATGTCTCTTATGTTTCAAAAGAGACATATATTAGAACATAATGATGGGATAATTGATGAAAAGTATTTAGAGAAAACAAATGATTTGGAATACGATATCAATCAACGATTAGTTGTCACTTATGAAGATGTGTCAATATTTATTGATATACTATTGAAATTAATTAAAGGGATTAAAAACTTGTGAATATAAACAAATTTTTTACTGATACCAGTATGTGGTAGAGATGAATTAGATTTATTTAGAAAGGAGGGCGAAAGTATATTGGGGAATTGTGAAAATAGTGAACCCTATAATTATACTGACTATGCCCGTTCAATTAAGAAAAGCACATCAATAAAATGTTAAAGTAGCAATGGAAGCATATAAATATGTCAATTGGAGGAACCACTGAGAGTGATAGTTTGTCTGTAGTATTTGAATTGTATAATGACCTAATGAGATAAAATTGAAAGGAGGATGATACTATTCAAACCCATAATAATCTTCTACGAATATCTAAAAGTACTTGGTTTGAAGTTGTAAATAAATACTTTGATTTATCAAAGGGGAAATTAAGTAAATATTTGCAGTGGTATCCATTTACTAAAAAAAGCGTAAGAAAAGAATTACTGTCAGATGATTTTTATAATCATATTATAAAAAGTGGTTACTTCCTATTCGATAAGCAGGTGATGGAAGTTACTTCAAACTATATTCAAAAATCAGATGGAACTTATAGACAATCCCAGTTATTGTCACCACTTCTATCTATGATACTAGAATCTATATGTAAAGAAATATTTATCTTGATCGACGGTAAATTAAATAATAGTCATGCACTTTATGCAGGTGACTTAGGGGACAATAGTGTTACGTATTCAAAGCAATATAACTTATTTTATAAAGAAGTAAATAAACTTGCAGGCATATTTCCTTTTTATATGAAATTTGATATTAATAATTTTTTCAGGAATATTGATATAAACCTACTGTTTAGTATGATTGAAGAGAAAACGAATAAAATTCCTCAATTTCATATCTATATTTATAAACAATTTTTTGAATTTATTGGGCAAGGTAAATTTCCTGTAGTAGAAAATAGTACTGGATTATCCTATCTTGCAACAAAAATTTACTTAAATGATATTGATGAAGAGATTAACAACTTCTTCATAAGAGAAAATATAACGATGTTTACTTTTATACGTTATGTAGATGATTTATACATATTTATAGATCCAGAAATCGACGGGGTAAATCCTGAAAAGCTTTTTAATAAATTTAAACACTTCTATACAACTAATCTTCGAGATTTAAATTTAAATATCAATTCACAAAAATCAACACTTAACGAGAGTAAAGATATTAACCAAAGCTTAAAAAAATCTTTTTATATGGGAGAAATATATGAAGAAGATATTAATCTTCATGATATACCATTCCAGAAGTATGAACTGTTTCTCAAGAAATTAGTTGAAAACTTAGAAAGTAATGGCACTATAAGCATAGATGATTATGATAAAATTAAAAATGAAGTCTTTAACTGGCCAGATATTGAGTTATCGGTGGAGGAAGCTTATAATACTATTGTTTATAATTTTTCTGATGAATTTATAAATAATACTACAATTATCGATTCATTGAATAAACTATTAGAAGATGAAGTAATTTTATTTGATGTAAAAAGATTTGTCGTTGCTATACTACATACCAAAGAAGGTACCTTAATTAAGAAGCTACTGAATACGATGTTCAGAAAAAAATATTGGAACGATAGTGATAATTATATAGCAATTACCTATCTACTACAGCGTAGTTTCGCTCACAGTGACTTAAAGAAAACTTTACAGTTAAACTTGGAAGATCGAAATCCGGGTTTATTCAATTATATTGAAGCATATTGTAAAGGTATCAAAAGTTGGAAAAGACCTGGTAATGAGTTGTTTATAAAAAAATGTAAGAGTTACAATATTTCTACTACTACCATGCATCTTTACTTTCTATATTTAAAAGCAAAAGCAGATGATGATGCATTACTAGGACACGCTTATTTTAAGACCCTTTTCGATCGGATAACTGCTGAATTATCGTATAGCTTCGGAATTGAAGTTACCAAAAGGAAGAGTAAAAAGATAGTCTATAATAATTTTTATGAAGAAAAGATATTGAGTAGCATATATGGAGATTATGATAGTGGAGGCCAGATAATTAAAAGAGCTCATAAAATTAGGAATTCTAATCCTATTATCCATAGCTCATCTGAATTAGCAAAAGGATCACGAACTAAGGAAGATATAATAAATTCCATCGAAGACTTGAAAAAACTTATTAAAGAGTTCATTCGAGATTTCACCGAACCTTAAGAAAATATTTTCATTATTAATTAGTATTTTATTAATTTGATTTGATTTTTTGATATACATAAATCATAGGCGTATGCGTGAAATTTAGTCAAAACCATTACCTAAACCATTACTATAGAACTTTAAACGTTGGTGTGAGGGGATTCGGATGAGCTCCCTCATCTCCATCATGTATTTTTTATGGCTTATTAACAGCTTCTAATGCTTGCTAGTAAGCCATTTTTCTTTTTTGACTTGTCTACCACTAGCTAATATTTTCTATCATTGGCATTCATTTTGAATTTGTAATAACATATTAAACCTGTATTACTTCACCAGCCCATATCTTTTTAATTGTTTCATTATTTATCTTTAACTATGTTATAATATTGCTATAATTTGCTAGTGGAGGTTATGAAATGAATAATAATCACTTAGAACGTTTTTTACGATATGCTAAAATTAATACTCGTAGTGATATTAATAGCGATGCAATTCCGTCTACTCCGAGTCAATGGGAATTTGCGGAAATGTTAGTGGAAGAATTAACAGCATTAGGATTTGAAGCAGTACAATTAGATCCACGTGATGCATATGTTGTGGCTAAAATTTCTTCCAATATAGAAGCGGATTCTCAACCACCTGCTATCGGCTGGATTGCCCATATTGATACCGCTGATTATCCGGCTGATAATATCAAGCCACAAGTTCACGATAACTATGATGGTGAAAATGTCCTATTAAATAAAGAGACCAATCATTGGATGACAACGGAAGAATTTCCAAACTTAAAAAATTATATTGGTGAAACCTTAATCACGACTGATGGAACGACTTTACTGGGTGCTGATGATAAAGCGGGGATGGTTTCAATCATTGAAGCCGGAAGATATTTAATAGAACATCCGGAAATTAGACATGGTGAATTATGGTTTGCCTTTGGTCCCGATGAAGAAATTGGTAAGGGCGCTCATCGTTTTGAAACGGACAAATTTCCAGCTGAATTCGCATATACTGCTGACAGTGGCGTAATCGGAAAATTAGAGTATGAAACATTTAATGCAGCTCGCTTAACTATTGAAATTGAAGGGACTTCCGTCCATCCTGGACAAGCTTATGGTCAAATGGTCAATGCTTTAAGTATTGCTGCTGATATTCATCAATTATTTCCTAAAGATGAAGTACCTGAAAAAACCAAGGGTTACCAAGGTTTTTATATGTTAAGTAATATTAGTGGTCAACTAGATAAGGCACAAATGACCTATATTATTCGCGATCATGATTGGGATAAATTTGAAGACCGAAAAAATTGGATTGCTGAACAATTAACACAGTTTAATCAGCAATTTGATCGACCGCGCGTTAAGTATGAAATTCAGGATCAATATTATAATATGGCCAATAAAATTTCTAAAGAATCACTGCCCGTGCAACTGGCGATTAAATCTTATGAAGCGAACGGGATTACACCTGATATACAACCATTTAGAGGAGGAACAGATGGCTGTATTATAACCTATAAAGGTATTCCAACCCCTAATATTTGTACTGGGGCCGAAAATCTTCATGGCTGTTATGAGTTTGTAACCGTTGAAAGTATGGAGAAAGTAACGGCTATTATTTTAACGATTATTGAGCTAAGTCTTGAAAAAGAGGCTTAACATTATAAGGAGTTATATGAGAACACTAGAGCAAGATTATGATTTGTTTTTTATTAGACAAGATTTTTATGATCAACACCTACGAGATTTTAAGGAAGAGTTGATTTTACCTAAACTTGATTATTATCAACATCCTATTTATTCAAGTATTCATGCGATTTCAAGCTATCAAACATGGAAAATAACGTTTGATTATGTGATAGTTCAACAAGCAGGCTGGTATGAGGATTTACCACAAAATTTACAATATGACTTATTAAACGAACAAAGACGTAACCATAATGCGATGATGTATAAAGACAATTTAGTGACGATTAACTTTTGGTATCGTATGCCTAAGAGTTGGCAAGATGAAATGATCGAAGGATTAGACGATTCATTTAGCGATGTACTAATACCTGATAATATTCCAGAAAGAATTGTTCAATTTCATAATCAAATACCGCAAATTCATGGACCGAATTGCTATTCCGCAGTCATCTATTGACTAACTAATAACGACCACATTATTTATGAATGGATGTTTGCCAATACTTTTTTGAATTTTTTAAAACGCAATCAGTATTATCCAGTAAAAGATATGGACTATCGAGCAGGTGATGTCGTTTGTTTTTATGATATGCAACATACATTGCAACACGCCTGTTATATGGTGACGGACAGCTTATGTTTTAATAAGAATGGTCAAACATTTCATGATTTTTGGGCAATCAATTCATTCGAAAAAATCCAGGCTGAATGGCCACAGATGTCTATTAAACTATTTCGCAAGATAAAGGAATGATCATATCGGCTATTATTTTTACTTTAAAAAGCCCATACTAACAAGGAAAGGGATCACTTTAGGCAACAAACAGAAAAAATTTTAATCTTTTTTTCATAAAAGTGTTGCATTTTTTAAAGTTCAGTGTTATAGTTTATTCAACTTAATATTAGTCGATGATTAAGAGAGTAAATTATTAGTTGATTACAGCGAGATAGGACAGAGTGGAAGCCTATTATGATGCGATAATTGAACCGCACTTATGAGACAAACTGGTGAATCAAGTAGCTAGTTTCGCTGTCTGAGCGTTATCAAAATGAGTGAATCGGAAATATTATTTTATTTCCCGTTAACTAGAGTGGTACCACGGGTATGTTATTTGCAACTCGTCTCTATACTTACATTTGTAAGTTTGGAGACGGGTTTTTTTATTTCAAAAATAGAGAATGTAAAGGAGTCATGAGATGTTGAGTATATTAAGTATTGCTGTCGATTTTAAAAAGTTAGGACCATGGTTGCCTACCTTCTGGGAGGGGACAATGGTGACGGTTGTTCTATCATTAGCAACGGTATTATTAGGAACGATTATCGGACTGTTGGCAACTGTATTACAGCAATCGGAAAATAAATTTTTAAAAGGAATTGCCAATGTTTATACACAAGTCGTCCGCGGGACGCCCATGTTATTACAATTATTTTTATGGTTATATGGGTTTCCATTAATTGGGTTTAGCATTCAAGCTATACCAGCTTTAGGAAATGTTTACGGTTCGCGTGAATTTTTAACAGCTGTGGTAGCCTTATCGATTAACTCGGGCGCTTATATTTGTGAAATATTCCGTGGAGGATTGGAGTCCATTGACAAAGGTCAAATGGAAGCCGGACGTGCTTTAGGTTTAAGTCGACGCGAGACATTATTCTCCATCATTATTCCTCAAGCAACGCGGGTTGTCTTACCAGGTTTAGGTAATGAGTTTATTACGATGATAAAAGAATCTTCGATTGTCTCGACCGTAGGGGTATTCGACGTCATGTATGCGCAAAATATTGTTAAGGCTGCGACGTATTCGATTTTTGAACCCTTAGTATTGATTGGGGTTATCTACTTTGTCTTAACATTTGTTTTAACGAAATTGATGAAATTACTAGAAAAGAGGTTAGGTGTCTATGCTTAAAGTTACAAATTTACAGAAAAGTTTTGGTGATTTAGAAGTTCTAAAAGGAATTAATCTAGAAATCCAAAAAGGGGAGGTGGTCGCGTTGATTGGGCCTTCTGGTTCCGGTAAATCAACATTGATCCGATGCCTTAATTTAATGGAAATCCCTTCAGCGGGTGAGGTATATTTTAAAGAACAATTAGTGAATGAAGATAAATTAATTGAAAAGAACGTCGACCAATTACGACAAAAAGTCGGGATGGTCTTCCAACATTTTAATTTATTCCCACATTTAACTGTAAAACAAAATATTACTTTAGCTCCTGTTAAATTAAATAAAATGACACCAGCAGAAGCCGATAAAAAAGCTGAAGAACTTTTAACCAAAGTCGGATTATTAGACAAGAAAGATGTTTACCCAAATAAATTATCAGGTGGTCAAAAACAAAGGGTAGCGATTGCCAGAGCCTTGGCAATGGAACCAGAAGTGATGTTGTTTGATGAACCGACTTCTGCTTTAGACCCAGAGATGGTTAAAGAAGTTTTATTAGTTATTCAATCTTTAGCACAAGAAGGCTTAACAACTGTTATTGTTACCCATGAGATGAATTTTGCTAAACGGGTGGCTAGCCGGGTGCTATTTTTAGCTGATGGCAATATTGTTGAACAAGGGACACCCCAAGAAATTTTTGATCATCCACAAATGGATCGGACTAAACAATTTTTAGATCAAATCAATTACTAATACAGAGAAAAGAGGAAATATCATGAAAAAAATTATATCATTTTTAGTGGCGTTAATATTTGTCAGTTCTTTATCAATCAATCAAGTGATGGCAGCCGAGGACAGTCTAACTAAAATTAAAGAAAAAGGGGAAATTTTAGTCGGGACTTCTCCAGACTATCCACCACGTGAATTTTATATTATTAATGATAAAGGTGAAAAAGAAATTGCCGGTAGTGATATGGCATTGGCTCAAGCGATTGCGGATGAATTAGGTGTGGAAATGAAATTAGTGACCACTGACTTTAATGGAGTAATTGCGAACATTCAATCTGGTGCGATTGACATGGGGATTGCAGGTTTCTCATATACTGAAGGGCGTGCAGCTGTTATGGATTTCTCTGATGGTTACTCTCAAGAAACGGGTGATAATGGTGGTTACCAAGGAATTTTAGTGACTAAAGAAACAGCTGAAAAATTTAAAACATTAGATGAATTAAAAGCGGCTAATTTAACGATTGGGGCGCAAGGTGGCTCTATCCAATATGAAATGGCCTTAAAAATTACTTCGCCAACGAATGTGAAGCAATATGGCACAATGGATGCAGAAGTGTTAGCTTTAAATGCAGGTGATATTCAAGGGATGGTTGTAGCAACTTCTTCTGCGGAACCATTATTAAAATCATTTGATAATTTAGTGATTTTACCAAAAGATGGCTTTGATTTAGACCCAGAAAACATTTATGCACAAAATGTGATTGGTTTCCCGAAAAACATGGACAATACCGCATTATTAGAAGTGGTCAATAAAGTCATTAAAGAAGCGATTGACAGTGGTCAAATGGCTAAATGGGAAGAGGAAGCGAAAGATTTAAGTGTCAAAGCCATTGAAGAATAAAAAGAATGGAGGCCCTATAATGAATGCGAATGAAATAATTAAACAATCGGTTGTAGCAAAGATTGACGATTATATGACAATCGTCCAATCATTATATGATAATCCCGAAATTGGTAATGAAGAATTTGAAACAATGGCCTTATTGGTTGATTATTTAACCAAGGCGGGTTTTGAAACGCAAGCAGGATATGTCGTGCCTACCGGTTTTTTAGGGACTTATGACTCGGGCAAGCCTGGTCTTACCATTGCCTTTATGTGTGAGTATGATGCTTTACCTGAAGTCGGTCATGGCTGTGGTCATAATTTAATTGCGGCGATTGGTGTGGCTGCTGGAGAAGCGCTAAAAGCTGTGATTGATCAATATGGCGGTAAGGTATTAGTGGTTGGCACGCCTGCTGAAGAGAATTTTGGTGGCAAGGTGTCAATGGCAGAAGCAGGAGTTTTTGATCATGTTGATGTCGCCTTAATGGTTCATCCTGATACAAAAAATGGAGTAGGTGGCCGTTCGAATGCACTGTATCCTTTGAAGTTTGAATTTTTTGGTAAAAATGCTCATGCTTGTCGTCCGTCAGAAGGTGCTTCAGCTTTGGATGCCGCTGTCATGTCCTTTGTGCAAATTAATTTATTAAGACAATTTGTGGCGCCCCACACGTACATTCACGGTGTGATTAGTGATGGGGGAAAAGCTGCCAATGTGATACCAGCGTATGCTGCTCTTGATTATTACTTTAGAGCACCTAATTTTGCTTATGCTAAATTAGTTGCGCAAAAAGCGGAAAAAATTGCTGAAGGCATTGCGATGGCCAATGATACGACGGTTGAAACATCTGTCTATGAGTGCCCTTATGAAGATACCGTTATTAATTACAAATTAGCTGAATTATTAACTGAAAAATACCAAGAATTAGGATTAACAGATATTGAGCCCGTTGATGAGGTTGCCACTGGTTCAACTGATGTTGGAGCGGTAAGTTATAAATGTCCGACCATACAAGGCTATATAAAAATTGCTGAAGATTGGGTGCAAGGACATTCTAAAGAAATGGCAGATGCAACCATTTCACCAGCAGGTAAAGAAGGGCTAATTAAGGCCGCTCAAGGTATAGCGCTAGTGGCCTTACAACTATTAGAAGAACCAGAAACCTTTGCTGAGGTTCAAAAAGAACAAACTGAAACCTTATCTAAGTTATGAGGATAAATTTGGTAAAAAAAGTTAAGAACTTGATCCTTAATAAAAAGTTCAGTGGATGAGTAGCATCAAACAGTGTTTTAAAGACTGGTTTGATGCTTATTCTACTGTTTGGGTAACCTGATGAAGTAGAGAACTCATCTAGTTTTTTTACCGGACAAAGCCACAGGAGCTAATTTAGATTGAGTGGGTAGATGAACGAAACACATCTAATTTTCTACAGCTTGTTACTCCCTTTCTTTTATTAAATAGTGTAAAATAGGAAGAGTAGAGAAGCTGGGTAATAACTTTAACATACTGTTTGCTTCCATTGTTTAGTTTATTAAACAGTTAGGATGGCATAAACTTAATAATTTTAGTTAAGATTATTGTTCATTAATGAGTAGCGAAGTGGTTGCGTGGTCTCAAATGGCGTCTTAACGACTTGTTTGAGACCTATTTCTCTTTGCGGGATGGCCAGACGAAACTCAAATCATTTTGTTTTCTACTTCTGGTCCAGTCTCAATTTTTTGGGGTTAGGCAGACGAAGCTCAAATCATTTGGTTTTCAACTTTTTGCCCAATCTAACATTTTTTTATTTGGTTTGTTATATCCGGATAATTGTCTCGAATTGTAAGGATATAACAAATGAAATAGTTTATTAAATAGAAAGAAGGAGTTTAATGATTTTTGAACTAGAACAATTATTAGAAGTAAAATTCAATCAACCATCACTTATTGAAAATGCACTATTTCATACAACATACGTTAATGAAAATCCAAAATTTAAATTACAATCCAATGAACGTTTAGAGTTTTTAGGGGATGCGGTTTTAGAAATTATCGTCAGTGATTTTTTATATCATCAGTATCCTAAGTTTCCTGAGGGACAATTAACGACAATGCGGGCGCAATTAGTTCAAGAAGCCAGTCTGGCCTATGTAGCGCGTCAATTTAAAATTGACCAAGCGATCTATCTAGGTAAAGGTGAGATTGCCAGTGGCGGTCGTCAGCGAGAATCCATTATTTCAGATGCCTATGAAGCGATTTTAGGGGCGATTTATTTAGATCAAGGAATCGAATTAGCGACAAAATTTGTCAATTTAACTTTATTACATCAACATCAACAGATGCTCGCTTCCGTAAGTAAAGACTATAAAACGCATCTGCAAGAGTTGGTTCAACAAAAAGGAACCGTTAAAATTCAATATAAAGTCATCAAACAAGAAGGGCCAGCTCATAATACTCAATTTACTGTGGAAGTGCGAGTGAATGATGTTCCTTTAGCTATTGGCAAGGGACGTAGTAAGAAGCAAGCAGAAATATTGGCAGCGGAAAGTGCCTTAAATTTTATTGATGAGAAGGGTAACATTTTAAAATAAATTAAATTTTCGGAAAAATTATGAGAATATGACTAGAAAACGTTTGTAAACTATGTTATAATTCCTACTATATTGATTATCGAAAGAAAGGAGAATGAATCATGAAATTATTAGTAGTAAGTAATGTTAACAATCAATTCGTGCCATCTCCTGGGGATAATCATGTACTGTTTGTATCATAACAGTTTTTTTGTGATGATTTACCACCTACCTCGAGATGGGCTAGGTGG
>NZ_BCQX01000029.1 GCF_001552295.1 Globicatella sanguinis NBRC 15551
CCCAGCCTCAGTCTCTAGAGCTTATTTTTTAATGAAATAATGTCATTATTTTAATAGTTTTTCAAATTCATCAGCAACAAATTGTACATGGGTTCCGATAATCACTTGAGCAGTTGTTTTACTTGGTTTTAAGATACCTGGAGAACCCGCTGCTTTTATTTTAGCTTCATCAATAATACTAGAATCCTTTACATTTAATCTTAGACGAGTTGCACAGAAGGTCATGTCCTCAATATTTTCATTTCCACCTAAAGCATCAAAGATTGTTTTAGCGGTACGAGCATAGTCAGATTGTGTTCCTGTCGCTTGAGCATCAAGATTATCCTCTTCTAAACCATCTGCGATGACATCTTCACGACCCGGTGTTTTTTAAATCGAATTGATCGATGGCCCAACTAAATGTAAAGTAATAAATCGCAAAGAATACTAAACCTAATGGAATTAACATAATAATATTTGTTGCATAAGGTACTCTAAATGAAAGAATATAGTCAAGTACCCCAGCAGAGAAACCAAAACCTGCAAACCATTTTAATGATGCAGTGATGAAAAGTGAAAGCCCCGTTAAACCAGCATGGATTAAATATAAAGCGGGTGCTGCAAACATAAATGAGAATTCTAATGGTTCTGTTACCCCAGTAACAAAGCTCGCTGTGGCAGCTGCGATAAATAATGAAGCGACCACTTTTTTATTCTCAGGACGTGCTTTGCGGTACATAGCTAAAGCCCCACCTGGTAAGCCAAACATCATAATTGGGAAGAAACCAGCCATGTAGCGGCCTGTTTCACCAACAACTCCGCCTAATTCTGGTGAACCCCAGAATTTACCAAGATCATTGATACCAATCGTATCAAACCAGAAAACAGCATTTAAAGCGTGGTGTAATCCTGTTGGAATTAATAAACGGTTAAAGAAACCAAATAAACCAGCACCAAAGGCGCCTAATTTAGACATTCCAGTACCAAAAGCAATTAATCCTCCATATACAGCTGGCCAAATAAAGAATAAAACCAGTGACGCGACAATCGCCATTAATGACGCCATAATAGGTGCTAAGCGCTTACCACTGAAGAAAGCAAAAGCAGTTGGTAATTGAACATTATGGAATTTATCAAAAGCAAAGGCACCGATTAAACCGGATAAGATACCAGTAAAGGCATTGGCAATTTTATCAAAGGCAGGTGAAACTTCTTCTACTGGCATAGAAGTTAAGTTTGCAAAAGAATCTGTATTTAATAAAGTAGTGATGGTTAACCATGCGACTACCCCTGCAATAATTGAAGCACCATCTTGTTTTTTAGTCATACCATAAGCAACCCCCATTGCGAATAGCAATGGTAAATTATCAATAAGGGCGCCCCCAGCTTTAATAAAGAAGTTAGCCACTGGACTACCTGCTCCCCAACCGGTTGGATCAATCCAGTAACCAATACCCATTAATAACGCGCCGGCAGGTAATACTGCCACTGGAAGCATTAATGAACGACCAATACGTTGTAAATATTTCATCATACCAATTTCTTCCTAAATGGGATAATAAAAAATAAATGCAAAAAGCGGTGTTAATACGGTCCTCCTTTCCTAAAAATACCACTTTATAATTTAATTATAACGATACTATAAAGCGTTTTCAATATAATTTTATTACATTTTTTATCAATTTTCATAGAAAATAATTATAATGCATTATGAATGAGAAAAAAAGAGATTTAAAAAGAAATCTACCAATTTCTTTTTAAATCTCTTACTATTCATTACAAGCATTGTGCAAAGTGTGAAAATAAGAATATTCTCTATTTTTTGCCCAATACACGAAATTTAAACATTCTTAAATTAAGCGCGGATAACTTCTTCTGTTTCATTATCAAAGAAGTGAGCTTTATTCATGTTGAATCCTAAATCAACATTTTCACCTGGATTATGGAAGTCACGAGCGTCTACACGTGCGATAAACTCAGTATCTCCAACTTTAGAATATAACATTGTTTCTGCACCTAATAACTCAGAAACTACAACAGTAGAGTGAACAATTGAATTAGGGTTTGCATCTAAGAAGACTTGTTCTGATTGAATATCTTCAGGACGAATACCAAATGTTAATTGTTTCCCATTGTATCCACGAGATTCTAATAATTGGCGTTGTGGTTCAGTTACATTTAACTGTAATCCTTCGTTGTTAGAGATGATACCGTCTTTATAAGTTACTTTGAAGAAGTTCATAGCAGGTGATCCAATGAAACCAGCAACGAAAACATTGTTAGGTGTATTATATACTTCTTGAGGAGTACCAATTTGTTGGATAATTCCGTCCTTCATAATAACGATACGGCTGGCCATTGTCATCGCTTCAGTTTGGTCATGGGTAACGTAAATCGTTGTGGTATTTAAACGTTGATGTAATTTAGCAATTTCAGCACGCATTTGCACACGTAATTTCGCATCTAAGTTTGATAAAGGTTCGTCCATTAAGAATACTTTAGCATCACGAACAATTGCACGACCTAAAGCCACACGTTGACGTTGACCACCGGATAAAGCTGCTGGTTTACGGTCTAAATATTCTTTTAATCCTAAGATTTCAGCTGCATTATCAACACGTTGTTTAATTTCATCTTTTGGATATTTACGTAATTTTAATCCGAAAGCCATATTGTCGAATACTGTCATATGTGGATATAAAGCGTAGTTTTGGAATACCATCGCGATGTCACGGTCTTTAGGAGCAACATCGTTCATTAAGGTGTCACCAATCCATAATTCACCTTCTGTAATATCCTCTAAACCAGCAATCATACGTAAAGTAGTAGATTTACCACATCCTGAAGGACCTACGAAAACGATAAATTCGCGATCTTCAATATCTAAGTTGAAGTCAGTTACTGAATAAAAATCAGAACCTTCATATTTTTTGTGAATATTTTTTAATTTAATATCTACCATAACAATAATAACTCCTTTTATTTTATTTGTATGATTTAATTATAAAGTGGAAACGGTTAATAATCTATCGTCCCAGTGCACAAAATATATTCAACATATTGTAGAAAAGGTTTTCAAAACATTTAGGGATTCAATAAATATTTTAAAAAAACAAGAAATTACGTTTTGAGAAATAGTGGTTTAGTGATAAAATAGGAATGATTAATAAAATCAAGGAGGATAACGATGACTCAGCAAGCAATTAGAGGGTTTGAAGTTATTACAAAGTATCAAAATGAAGCAATCAATTTGCCAAAAAGAGCCACTCATCACGCCGCAGGATATGATATTGAAGCTGCAGAAACGGTGGTATTACCAAGTTATTGGCGTTTACTGATTACGTATTTTTTGAAAGATATGAAACAATGGATTTTTCAACATCCTATGGAATCTAAGTCAAAAGAAGCGATAAAAGTAGAAACATTGATGAAACCAACCTTAGTTCCAACCGGATTAAAAGCCTATATGCAAGAAGATGAATACTTACAGATTATTAACCGTTCAAGTAATCCACTAAAACGTTTTTTATCAATTCCTAATAGTGTCGGGATTATTGATCAAGATTACTATAATAATGAAGCAAATGAAGGTCATATTTATGTGCAAATGATTAATTTTGGTTTGAACGATCAAACCATTCAAAAAGGTGAACGAATTGCACAAGGCATTTTTACTAAATTTTTGAAGACAGATCAAGATACCGGTGGTGAAAAGCAAAGAACAGGAGGATTTGGTTCATCTAATAATGAATAAGTGGAGGATAAAATAACAACATGGCAAAAAAACGAATCATGTATGAATGTATGGCGTGTGGTTATGAATCACCTAAATGGTTAGGAAAATGTCCAGAATGTGGCGCATGGAATCAAATGGAAGAACAAATTGTTCAGCCAACAGTGGTTCAACGAGCGAGTATTGCGTCCAACAGAACAGGTGACGATTATTATGCCAAAAAACTAAATGAAATCCAATATATTAATGAAGCAAGGGTCAATACTGATTTTTCAGAGTTTGACCGTGTCTTAGGTGGTGGAGTCGTAACGGGTTCATTGGTATTAATCGGAGGAGATCCCGGAATTGGTAAGTCCACACTGTTATTGCAAGTTTCATTACAATTAGCGAATAAAAACCAAAAAATATTATATGTTTCTGGTGAAGAATCATTATCACAAATAAAAATGCGAGCGGAACGCCTTTCGATGGATAGTGATAATTTTTACTTGTATTCTGAAACAGATTTAACTGTGATTGCGAATGAGATTAGTCGATTATCACCTGATATGGTAATCATTGATTCGATTCAAACGATGACTTTACCTGATCATAATGGAGTAGCCGGCAGTGTATCGCAACTTAGAGAAACAACCAATATATTGATGCGCATTGCGAAAGATAATCAAATTGCTATTTTTATTGTGGGTCATGTGACTAAGGAGGGCAATATCGCTGGACCTCGTATGTTAGAACATATGGTCGATACGGTATTGTATTTTGAAGGTGAAAAGTATAATCGCTTTAGAATTTTACGAGCAGTAAAGAATCGTTTTGGTTCTACCAATGAAATTGGCGTTTTTGAAATGTTGGATGTAGGGTTGACCGAAGTAAATAATCCATCAGAGTTATTTCTAGAAGAACGATTGGTTGGAGCTACCGGATCAACGGTTGTTCCTTCATTAGAAGGGACACGCACGATATTAGCAGAAGTACAATCATTAATGACACCGACTGTTTTTGGTAATGCTAAAAGAACAGCGAGTGGCATTGATTACCAACGGGTTTCCTTATTATTAGCGGTAATGGAGAAACATTGTGGTTTGATGGTACAAAATCAAGATGCATTTTTTAAAACAACCGGTGGAGTTAAATTAGATGAACCTGCTATCGATTTAGCGATTGCGGTGAGTATTGCCTCAAGTTACTGGAATAAACCGACCAATATCGACGATTGTTTCGTTGGTGAAATTGGATTAACGGGAGAAATTCGTCGAGTAACCCAAATTAAAGAACGGATTAGCGAAGCAAATAAATTAGGTTTTAAACGTATTTTTATTCCAAAAAATAATCAGCCACCTAAAGATACCCAATTGGCAATAGAAATTATACCGGTATCAACGATTAAACAAGCTTTAATGAAAATTTTTCCAAAATAGAAAGGAGGTAAAAGATGTTTAAAAAAATTATTACAGCTCTTTCGATGTTGATTGGTTTAAGTTTTGGTTTAACCATTGCGCCATCTTTGTGGAAAGGAATACCTAATGCGCCGATTTGGATGAGTAATCTCTATGTGAATGCTATTATTTTTATTATTGTTTTTATGTTATTAGGGATGACACTTTCTCCATATATCGAAAAAGGAATTAAACGATTAATCGAATGGGTTAATAACTTAGCTACATCAAATTTAATATTAGGAACGATTGGTATTTTTGTAGGATTATTAATTGGTTATTTATTTTCATTACCATTTAATAGTCTAAATATACCTTTTCTAAATTCAACATTACCACTTATTTTTTCAGTTACTTCCGCTTTAGTAGGGTATCAAACAGCGATGAGTCGTAAAGAAGAATGGGGGAAATTAATTAATAGTAGACAAAATCTTAAAGAAACTGCCTCTAATCAAGATTCACAGTTGCTAGAGCGTAAAGCGAGTGATAATATGTATAAGTACAAGTTACTCGATACAAGTGTTATTATTGATGGACGTATTGTAGATATTGTAAGGACCAATTTTATTGAAGGGGTCTTAGTAATTCCTAATTTTGTATTAGAAGAATTACAGTTTATTGCCGATTCTGCCGATTCCTTAAAACGATCAAAAGGTCGTAAAGGTCTTGATACCTTAAATATGTTGCAAAAAGAAGCACTTATTCCGATTGAGTTTTATGAAGGTGATTTTGAAGAAATATCAGAAGTCGATAGTAAATTAATTCGATTAGCCAAATTAATGGATGCTGCGATTGTCACAAATGATTATAATTTAAATAAAGTTTGTGAATTTCAGAATGTGAAGGTGTTTAATATTAATGCTTTAGCCAACGCCATTAAACCAGTGGTTATTCCAGGTGAACAAATGTATGTTCAAGTAATAAAAGATGGTACTGAGCGCAAACAAGGCGTCGCTTATCTAGATGATGGAACGATGATTGTGGTAGAAGATGGTCAGTATTATATGAACGAGTGGATCCATGTTATTGTGACAAGTGCTTTGCAAACAGCAGCAGGGCGCATGATTTTTGCTAAACCGGCCCACTCACATGGTAGAATAGAAACTAATGATAAAAAGGGAGTTTTATAATATGAGTCAAAAGATTCGTGTTCGTTATGCACCAAGTCCAACAGGAGATTTACATATGGGGAATGCTCGTACAGCCTTATTTAATTATTTATTTGCTCGTCATCACGGCGGAGAATTTATCATTCGTATCGAAGATACAGATTTAAAACGTAATTTAGAGCATGGTGAACAAAGTCAAATGGATAATCTTTCTTGGTTAGGAATTGATTGGGATGAATCCCCAGAAAAACCAGGTGAATACGGACCTTATCGTCAATCAGAACGTCTGCACATTTATCAACCACTTATTGAACAATTATTAGCTGAAGATAAGGCTTATAAATGTTATATGACAGAAGAAGAATTAGAACAAGAGCGTGAAGCGCAAAAAGCTAGAGGAGAAATGCCTCATTATGGTGGTCAACATGCTCACTTAACTAAGGAACAAGAAGCTGCTTTTGAAGCTGAAGGACGGGTTCCGGTTATTCGTTTCCGTGTGCCAGAAAATGTTGTTTATGAGTTCGATGATATCGTTAAAGGACCCATTACTTTTGAATCCAAAAATATTTCTGGCGACTGGGTCATTCAAAAACGAGACGGAATGCCAACCTATAATTTTGCGGTAACAGTAGATGATCATTTCATGAAAATCACTCATGTATTACGTGGGGATGATCATATTGCCAACACCCCTAAACAAATGATGATTTATGATGCATTTGGATGGGAAGTACCAAGATTTGGGCATATGACTTTAATCGTGAATAGTGAGACCAATAAAAAATTAAGTAAACGCGATGGTGGTATTTTACAATTTATCGAGCAATATCGTAACTTAGGTTACTTACCAGAAGCAATGTTTAACTTTATTACATTATTAGGTTGGTCACCAGTTGGCGAAGAAGAAATTTTCTCACATGATCAATTAATCGACTTATTTGATGAAAATCGTTTATCAACTTCACCGGCTGCATTCGATGCTAAAAAATTAGAATGGATTAACAATACTTATGTAAAACAGGCTCCACTAGAAAAAGTAGTGGAATTGGCCTTACCACATTTGAAAGCAGCAGGCAGAGTCAGTGAAAATCCATCTGCAGCAGAAATGGACTGGGTGACTAAGTTAGTCAGTTTATATCATGAACAAGTATCATACGGTGCTGAAGTCGTTGAAGTATCTGAACTTTTCTTCAGAGATGAGCTTCATATTGATGAAGCAGCTAAAGCAGAATTAGCGAATGAGACCGCACCAGTTGTTATCCAAGCCATGCGTGAACAATTAGTGAATTTAGACGAAGCAGATTTTACTGCTGAAAATATTAAACCTTTAACCAAAGCAGTACAAAAAGCAACAGGTGTTAAAGGACGCCAGTTATTTATGCCAATTCGTATTGCGGTCTCAGGTCAAATGCACGGACCGGAATTACCAAGTGTGATTGAAGTTCTAGGAAAAGAAAAAGCAATTAATCATATCGATCAAGTGTTAAATTTAATATAATCAATAGAGTGAAGCCTGTCACATTTTTGACAGGCTTTCTTGATAGAAACGGAGAATATTATGGCCATTCAAATTTATAATACTTTAACCAGAACCAAAGAAATTTTTAAACCGATAGTAGAAGGAAAGGTAAATTTTTATGTTTGTGGTCCCACTGTTTATAATTTTATCCACATTGGTAACGCAAGAAGTGCCGTCTCATTTGATACTATCCGTCGATATTTAATCTATCGTGGTTATGAAGTGAATTACGTCAGCAATTTTACTGATGTGGATGATAAAATTATTAAAGCGGCTAATGAAGAAGGAATCACTCCTGAAGCGATTGCCGACAAATACATTCAAGCTTTTAAAGAAGATACCGCCGCAATCAATGTCATGTCGGCTACCCTTCATCCACGTGTAATGGAAAATATTAGCGATATTATTGAATTCATCCAAGTGTTAATCGAAAAAGGTTATGCGTATGAATCATCAGGCGATGTATATTTTAAAACATCTTCATTTGATAAATATGGTCAATTATCCGACCAAAGTATTGATGAATTATTAGTGGGTGCGAGTGAGCGAGTTCAAGATTTAATTGCGGAAAGAAAGAATGATCCGCTTGATTTTGCTCTATGGAAACAAGCAAAACCTGGAGAAATTCATTGGCATTCACCTTGGGGTGAAGGACGCCCAGGATGGCATATCGAATGTTCCGTAATGGCAACGAAATATTTAGGGGAGACGATTGACATTCATGGAGGGGGCCAAGATTTACAATTTCCACATCATGAAAATGAAATTGCTCAATCTGAATGTGCTACAGGGCATACATTTAGTAACTATTGGATGCACAATGGATTTGTGACGATTGGTCAAGACGATGAGAAGATGAGTAAATCGTTAGGGAATTTTGTACTATTACGTGATTTAATCAAGGAAGTCGATCCGTTAGTGGTAAGATTTTTATTAGCTACGGTCCATTACCGTCGACCTTTGCGTTTTGATGAAAAATCAATTCATGATGCGACCATTAATTTGGAACGCTTAAAAGAAGTGAATCGTCGTCTAAAACATCGTTTAGAAGATGCAGTAGCACAGGATTTAACAGAACAAGACCAACAATATAAACAAGCAATTAGAGAAAAAATTGAACAATTCGAAGCTGAAATGGACAATGATTTTCAAGCTGGGAATGCCTTAACTGTTATCTTCGATTTAACCAAAGTAATGAATAAGTACCTTGAAGCATCAGTGGTTAATCGTGAAGTGATTGAATGGATGCAATCTAAGTTTGAGCAATTAATGAGTATCTTTGGTATTATTTTTAAAGAAACAGAGACTTTAGAAGAAGAAATTGAACAATTAATCGAAGAACGTAATCAAGCACGTAAAGAACGAAATTTTGCAAAAGCGGATGAGATTCGTGATCAATTAAAAGCACAAGGAATCTTATTAGATGACACGCCTCAGGGAACAACTTGGAAAAGAGTGACACCTTAATGACCGAGATTAATCCATTTGACTTATTAAACGGTGCGGCCTTAGCTTATGTGGGGGACGCTGTATATGAACAGTTTGTGCGCAAACATGTGATTCAATCAGGACAAACGTCCCCTAATAAGTTGCATCGTGCTGCGATAAAATATGTATCAGCTGAAGGCCAAGCAAAAGTTATGAAAAGTTGGATTGATTCAGAAGAACGATTATCAACAAAAGAGATTGAAATTTATAAAAGAGGTCGTAATAATAAAGCGAATACCAAGGCAAAAAATGCCTCGATTGGCGATTATCGTCAAGCGACAGGCTTTGAAGCACTAATTGGTTGGCTCTCCTTAACTAATCAAGTAGAGCGATGTACTGAGTTAATGACTTTAGCAATTGAATATATTGAAAATGAGGAGAATAAATGAAACAACATCAACACTCTGAAAAACGATCGAAATCAATCGAAAAAGAAGAATATTCTGAAGTTTTATTCGGACGTCATGTCGTAATGAAAGTTTTCAAAGAGAAAAAACAAATAAATAAATTATTTATTCAAAAAGGACTGACGGGAAGCGGGGTTAAAGATATACTGAGAGCAGCGAAACAACAAGGAGTCGTTTTTATCGAAGTCCCAAAAACTAAATTAGATGAATTAACTGACAATGGGAATCATCAAGGTGTGGCAATTACCTTGCCGCCATTTGAATATAAAACACTTGAAGACTGCTTTCAATTGGCACAAGAACGTGAAGAAGCTCCATTTTTATTAATTTTGGATGGCATAGAGGATCCGCACAATTTAGGTTCAATTCTAAGAACAGCTGAAGCCACTGGTGTTCATGGTGTCATTATACCGAAAAGACGTGCCGTTGGATTAACCGGTATCGTGGCGAAGACCTCAGCAGGTTCAATTGAAAAAGTACCAGTAGTGCGTGTGACCAACATTGCTCAAACAGTCGAATTATTAAAACAAAAAGGTGTCTGGGTTTTTGCAACCGCCATGTCAGGTGAAGATATGCGTACTTGGAATAGCGAAGGAGCCATTGCACTCGTTATTGGTAATGAAGGCCAAGGAGTTTCACAAAATGTGATAGCAGCTTGTGATGGGACAGTCACTATTCCGATGACTGGAACCACTCAAAGCTTAAATGCTAGTGTAGCAGCAGGTGTTTTAATGTACGAAGTGGCGCGCAATCGACTAGGTAAGTAGAATATATGGAGGTGGTCACATGCTTAAGAAAAAAGATATCCTATTTGTCGACGGTTATAATATGATAGGGGCATGGCCACATCTAGCGAGCTTGATGAAAAAAGATGAATTAGCGCTAGCTCGAGATACCTTATTACAGGAACTATCTAATTTTAAAAAAGTAAGAGGCTATGATGAAATTTTTGTGATTTTTGATGCCTATTTAGTTCCCGGGATTACACAAAGATATGATGAGTACGATCTTCAAGTTGTGTTCACTAAAGAAGGGGAAACGGCGGACTCATATATCGAAAGAGAAGTTAATCAATATATCACACCTCTAAATAGGGTAGTCGTTGCAACGAGTGACTATGCCGAGCAATGGCTAATTTTTCAACGAGGTGCGTTAAGACAATCGGCAAATGAATTAGCAGTGGAAATTTCTTATACAAAACAGCAACTAACAACTGAAATTTCAACGTATTATAATGGAATGCTAAGAAGAAGAAGCCCATGGCAAGTTGAACAGTTAGCAGATTTAGACCGTTTGAGACGTGAGCTAGAAACGAAAAATAAAGAATAAATGAGGATGCATTTCTCCAATTGAATGGAGGAAAATCATGCGTTTGGACTACTTAAGCAATGAAGAATTAGTGGTAATGTTACAGGCCGAGTTTGATGACGAAGCATTTAATGAATTATTTTATCGTTTTACACCTTTATATCGAAAATGTTTCAGACAGTACCCTATTATGGGGTTTGAATTGGATGATTACTTTCAAGAAGGACGCATTGCGTTAATGTTAGTGATTGAACACTATGATATCGAGGGAAAATATTATGTTGCCAGTTATTTTGCGAGAATATATGAAAATCGTTTAATTAATTATTTAAGGAAAATAATGGCAAAAAAGCGTGAAAAACAACTAAATCTCCTATCATTAAATGAACCGGTGAGTTTAGTTGATGGCAAAAATGAAGTTTATACTTATGGAGATTTATTATTTGAAGAGGGTCCTGATACCCTCGAATGGGTAATCGCAAAAGATGCTCTGGAACAATTAATTGAAGATTTATCTGAATTAGAAAAAATGGTTTTTATCTATCGTATGATGGAAGAAGATAATAGTGTGTCTAATATTGCTAAAAAAATGAACGAAGATAGAAGAGTGATTGAAAATGCTCTAGCACGTTGCCGAAAAAAATGTCGACAGCATTTTGGATGACAAAGGGGATAAAGCAATCCTTACACAAAAACAAAATAACCAAACATTTAACGCAACACCTTTTATTCTATCTTGACAAAAAAGTAATTGATTTATATCATATAGTGGTAAGTAAATCGATGGGGAGGAATTGCTATGGCACAACAAAAGAAAACGGCTTTAGCGTGTACGGAGTGTGGCCAACGCAATTACCACATGACTCCAACACAAACTGGAAAAAATGTCCGATTAGAAATTAAAAAGTTTTGTAGATATTGCAATAAACATACAGTGCATAAAGAAACGAAATAGTTAGGATGGGAAGATAACGATGGGATATATTAAAGGTGTTTTCGAAGAATTAAAAAGAGTTAATTGGCCGTCTTTAGGCGAAGTTAACAAATATACATGGACAGTTATTGTCATGATTATTTTGTTTGGTTTATATTTTGCAGGTGTTGATACTATATTTGCTAATTTAATTAGTTGGCTAGTATCATTATAAAATAGTTTTCAAATTAAAATTTTATCTGTATAATAGAGTTAAAGCAAAAACCTACAAGCCGTAGGTTTTTTATTATGGAAATAAGTGAGGGGAATTGTGATGGAAGCAAAAAAAGAATGGTATGTACTTCATACTTATTCAGGTTATGAAAATAAAGTTCGAGAAAATATTGAATTACGTAAAGAAAGCATGAATATGGAAAAAAATATTTTCAGAATTGTGGTACCGGAAGAAGAAATAATTGAAGTAGTCGACGGAGAGGAAAAGAAAAAAGTAGCTAAGACGTTTCCAGGTTATGTATTAATTGAAATGGTGATGTCTGATCAAGCTTGGTTTATTGTACGTAATACACCAGGAGTGACAGGTTTTGTCGGATCTCACGGTGCTGGAAGTAAACCATCGCCTTTATTAGAAGAAGAAATGGATCAAATCTTAGGTGATGTCGAAACACCAGTACAACGTGTCGAATTGAATGTAAAAGTTGGCGATTATGTTGAAATTGTGGAAGGAGCTTTCTCTGGATTAAACGGTTCAATTGTTGAAATTGATCAAGAACATCAAAAATTAAAAGTTTTACTGGAAATGTTTGGCCGTGAGACTGAAGCCGAAATCGAATTCCATCAAGTTAAGAAACAAGATATTTAATCTACTATGAATGAGATATTTAAAAGAATTCCGATTATTTATCCATTATTACTAGGTTTCACGCTAATAATAATAAGTTTGGCAATTTTTCCAAATATGATGATACCATCTTTGGAAAACCTTCAAAAGCTATTCGAATCATTATTGATGCCTCATAAAAATTATTTGTATATTGGTGCAATCAGCATGTTTTGGCTGATTACGAATTTACTTTATATTGAATACTTCTCAAAGAATCAACGCTTTAAACAAATCTTTGATCACCAATTGAAAGAAATAGTCAGTATTGGTTGCTTAATGACAATTTTTTGGATAGTGAGTTGGTTGAATCATTCCTTATTATTGTCATTAATATTTATTGCGGCTGCGACTAATTATCTATTGAAAGGGATTCGAATCATTAGCCAAAATAGTCAATTACGACAAAATAATTGGTTAATTAAATTTCCAACTGGATTTTTTGTTGGTTGGTTAATATTTGAAACCGTTGTGACTTTATTCGCTTATATGAAGTCAGTTGGTATCACATTTAGTGGCATGATTTGGGTGATTGTGGCCATTATGACGGTATTGTTATTAGCTTTATTTTCAAGTTATTATTATGCAAAATACGGTAATGGTATGATGATGATTGCCATTATACTGGGTGTGTTTGGATTAACCCTTCAATATCATAATAAGCAATTTCCTTATGCCAACAATATGATTTTTATCTGTACACTGGCGATAGGAGTAATGATGGTAGCATTATTTATCTATCTAACACACTTAAAGAATCAACAAAATCAAAAATCAAGAACAGATATTGAAAAATAAAACTTTCTTCTTGCTTTCTAACACGTTATGTGTTAGTATACTTGGGTGCGCAAGTACGCACAATGAGTGGGAGGAAATGGTTTTCCATAAACCACATCACGAATAAAAAGATATAGGAGGAATTTTCGTGGCTAAAAAAGTAGTAAAACAAGTTAAATTACAAATTCCAGCCGGCGCAGCAAGTCCAGCTCCACCAGTAGGTCCAGCTTTAGGTCAAGCGCAAGTTAACATTATGGGGTTCTGTAAAGAGTTTAACGCTCGTACACAAGATCAAGCAGGATTCATTATTCCTGTAGTAATTGATGTATATGAAGACCGTTCATTTACGTTTATCACTAAAAAACCACCAGTACCAGTATTATTGAAAAAAGCAGCTGGTATCCAAAAAGGTTCTGGTGTACCAAATAAAACAAAAGTAGCAACTATTACAAAAGCACAAGTTCAAGAAGTTGCTGAAACTAAAATGGAAGATTTAAACGCAGCTAGCGTAGAAGCAGCAATGCGCATCGTTGAAGGTACTGCTCGTTCTATGGGTATCACTGTCCAAGATTAAGCGCAGTGTAGTTTCTCGCCCCGTTTTCTATCGGGTGTGGGAGGTCAAACCGTTATAACCACAAGTATAGGAGGAAAATAAAAAATGGCTAAAAAAAGCAAAAACTTTAGTGCAGCTTTAGAAAAAGTTGACCGCACTAAAAAATATGACATGACTGAAGCTATCGCTTTAGCAAAAGAAATCGACTTCGCAAAATTTGACGCGACTGTTGAAGTTTCATACAATTTAAACATTGACGTAAAAAAAGCTGATCAACAAATTCGTGGGGCTATGGTATTACCACACGGTACAGGAAAAACTTCTCGTGTTGTAGTTATCGCTCGTGGCGAAAAAGCTAAAGAAGCAGAAGCAGCAGGTGCTGATTTTGTTGGTGAAGCTGACTTAATCGATAAAATTAACGATGGTTGGTTAGACTTTGATGTGATGGTAGCAACACCTGATATGATGGGTCAAGTAGGTCGTTTAGGTCGTGTATTAGGACCTAAAGGATTAATGCCTAACCCTAAAACAGGTACTGTAACAATGGATGTTACTAAAGCTGTTGAAGACATTAAAGCAGGACAAGTTACTTACCGTGCTGACAAAGCAGGTATCGTAAACGTGCCAATTGGTAAAGTGTCATTTGAAGATGCTAAATTAGCAGATAACTTTAAAGCATTACACGATCAAATCGTTCGCTTAAAACCAGCTACTGCTAAAGGTACTTATATCACTAACTTAGCTTTAAGTACTACATTTGGCCCTGGAATTAAAATCGATCCAACAACAATTTAAAAAAATGAAAGTCAACCTCATTTAGGGGTTGACTTATAATATTCTTTTTTGTATTATATATAAAGTGTTAAACTACCGTAGACAGCAAGTGGCGAACGCCTTAATTTCTTGCCGAGGAAGTTCCGAATTTATGGATCTATCTCTCTGTGTCTAAGGTGACATAGAGATTTTTTTTTGAAAATCTCTAGCTCAATAAGACGGAGGTGAAACTTATGACAAAAGAAACAGTAATCATGAAAAAACAAGCAGAAGTAACAGAAGTTGCAGAGAAATTAAAAGCAGCTGCATCAGTAGTCGTTGTAGACTCATTAGGTTTAACTGTAGAAGAAGTTACTAATTTACGTAAAGAATTACGTGAAAACGATGTTTACATGAAAGTTGTTAAAAACACAATTTTACGTCGTGCGGCAGTAGAAGCAGGTATCGAAGGTATGGACTCAGTTTTCGTAGGACCATCAGCTATCGTTTATTCTGAATCTGAAGTAGTGGCACCTGCTAAAATTGTTGCAGAATTTGCTGATAAAGTAGAACATTTATCAATCAAGGGTGGTTTAATTGAAGGTGAAGTTTCTTCAGCTGAAGATATTAACGCTTTAGCGAAATTACCAGACCGCGATGGATTATTATCAATGTTACTTTCTGTATTACAAGCGCCAGTTCGCAATACTGCATTGGCTATCAAAGCTGTGGCTGAATCTAAAGAAGACGACGCAGCATAATCAATTATTACTTATAAAAACATAAACGGAGGAAATATAAATGGCTTTAAATATTGAAAACATTATTGCTGAAATTAAAGAAGCAACAATTATCGAATTAAATGACTTAGTAAAAGCAATCGAAGAAGAATTTGGCGTAACTGCTGCTGCTCCTGTAGCTGTAGCTGCTGCTGGTGGTGCTGCTGCTGAAGAAAAAACTGAATTTGACGTTATCTTAGCATCTGCTGGAGACTCAAAAATCAAAGTTATTAAAGCAGTTCGTGAAGCTACTGGTTTAGGATTAAAAGAAGCTAAAGAATTAGTTGACAATGCTCCTAAAGCAATTAAAGAAGGCGTATCTAAAGAAGACGCTGAAGCATTAAAAGCTTCATTAGAAGAAGTTGGAGCTTCTGTAGAAGTAAAATAATCTTCGATAGATTATTATTTTATACAAATAAGAAAGGAATGATGGCAATCATCATTCTTTTTTTTTGCTATGAAATAAAATTTTCCTAAGAATTCTTTATTTTAAATGATTTTTTAACACTATTTTAAAAAAATAGGTATAATAGAGTAGAGTATTGAAGAAGGAAGTGAAGTGATGAATACAAAAATTTTAATAGTAGATGATGATCGTGAAATTGTGGAGTTGCTTAATATTTATTTACAAAACGAAGGTTACGAGGTTTTAAAAGCCTATAATGGTCAACAAGCGTTAAATATTTTAGAGGAAGAAACAAATCTAAATATGGTATTATTGGATATTATGATTCCGCAAGTGGATGGTTTGAAAGTTTTATCATATATTCGGAAAAACCAAAAGAGCTTGCCTGTTATTATGGTAAGTGCTAAATCATCAGATACAGATAAAATACAAGGATTAATTAGTGGTGCCGATGATTATATCACCAAACCATTTAATCCATTAGAAGTTGTTGCGAGAATTAAATCTATTTTAAGACGCCAACAAAATTATATGCAACCAGAAGTACCAGATACCATTATTGTGGGTCCATTGGAAATTAAGAAGGAATCTCATGAAGTTACAACTCTTTCTGGTGTTCAAATTCAACTTACCGCAATAGAATTTGAAATTTTATTTCTATTAGCGAGTCATCCTAATCGCGTATTTAGTGCGAATGAAATTTTTGAAGCTGTTTGGAATCAAGAAAGTGTTGTCAGTGCCAAAACGGTTATGGTTCACGTTAGTCACTTAAGAGATAAGATTGAGGAAGCGACTGGTGGTGAAAAAGTAATCCGTACAGTATGGGGTGTTGGGTATAAAATTGAAGCTTAGTCAAGATAAACTACCTACAGTGAAATTTCGACGACACGAAATAGTTGAATTAGTGTTAGAAATTTTACTTATCATGGGGGTACTTTACTTTTTATACTTGAGTGTCACACTCTTGTTTATTGAGGTCTTAAGTGTGCCTATAGGTATGTATGGTGAAGAAGAAATGACTGCTTATGAATATTTTAAGTTGACTCCTGCAAAGTTAGAATTAGCAAAACAATCTTTTGCTGTTGTGATAATTTTTTTAGGAATAGGACTGGCATATTGGCAGATGAAGCGTAAGATTTCTACAATCCACTTGAATCATCTTTTGGAATACTTAACTTATATTGCAAGAGGAAATTATCAATTAAGAATTCCAGATATGCAGGTTGATGAATTATCAGAAATTGTACGGAGTGTTAACTCTTTGGTGGATAGTACGGTTCATGCGATGGAGGAAGAACGTCGGATAGAAAAGACTAAAGATGAGTTAATCGCCAATGTGGGGCATGATTTAAGAACCCCTTTAACCTCTATCATCGGCTATCTAGGATTAATTGAAAACAAACGGTATCATTCAGAAGAACAGTTACTAGAATATACGCATATCGCCTATAAAAAAGCAATGAGTATGCAAGTGATGGTTAATGATTTGTTTGATTACGCCGCTTCGAGATTAGTTTCATATGAAGTTACCCCTGAAGAAGTTCATCTAGATTTTTTCTTTGAACAACTGGCAGCAGAATTTGAATTAGAAGCAGCTGAAAAAAAGATTGAAATTGAAATCAATGTGATGCCTAAAAACTTAATTGTTCATTTTGACCCAGAAAAACTGGCACGAGTATTTAATAACTTATTATCAAATGCGCTAAAATATGGACATGGTGCCACTAAAATAAAAATGAATGCTAACCTAATAGATGATGACCAGATTATTATGGATGTAGTCAATAATGGTGAGCTTCTAAAATTAGAAGAATTGGAAAAAGTTTTCCAAAGAAGTTATCGGGTAGATACCTCAAGAAATTCTGCTATTCCTGGGACGGGTCTCGGTTTAGGAATCGCTAGAAATATTGTAGAGTTACATAATGGTATCATTTATGCTATGATTGAGAATAACGAAATGATATTTAGAATCGAGATGAGTAGATTATAAATGAAGATGATTAATAAAATATTGATTTTATTATTATCTGTTTTCCTGGTGCTACCAAAGCATAGTTTAGTCAGTGCTCAAGAATTAAATATTGAAAATTTACCTGCTCAGTCTATGATGTTAATCAATGGCGATAATGGGCAGGTTCTCTTTAATAAAAATTCCGAAGACCTTTTAGAAATTGGATCCTTATCTAAATTATTACTGTTATATATTGTTTTTGAGCAAATTGAAACAGAAAAAATTAATTTAGAGGATATAGTCCCTATTTCTAATGCTGCGTATGAGCTCAGTCAAGATTATGATATACCGAACGTTCCTTTAAGACAGGATTTTTCATATACGGTAGAAGAGTTAATAACGGCCATCGCAGTAAAAAATGCGAATGGTGCAGCGTTGGCTCTAGTTGAAAAAATTGCATCCAATGAAGCAGATTTTATAAAATTAATGGAACAAAAGTTAAGTGAATGGCAACTTTCAAATTATCAATTTGTTGATAGTTTGGGGTTACCTAATGACTATGAGAGAGGTGTAGAAGAGTATCAAGGTCAAACTAATAAAATGAGTGCGGAGACAATTTCAACAGTCGCATTCAGATTATACAAAGACTATCCACAATATTTAGAATATGCCTCGACTAAAGAATTAAATTTTAAAGCAGATACAGATGATGCTTTTCAAACAACAAGCAATAATCCATTATTAAAAGACACCAAACTGTCAGTCAATGGAATGTTTATTGGCTATGCTCCCCAAAATGGCTATAATCAAGTGATAAGTAGCACCGATCAAGAAACGACCTATTTAGCAGTAGTAATCGGGGTGTCAGAGAATCTAGAAGACCCCTATTATTCTGTTGAACAATTGATACAATATGCTCAGAGCAGTTTTGATACGAAGATTATTGTAAAAAAAGAGAGTTTGACGGAAGAAATCCCTGTTATAAATGTAGATGGTGGTACGAGAGATATCATACATTCTGTCTATACAGATGATTTCGTAATCAGTGTACCAAAAGGCGATAATCAATTAAACATTGATTATCAATTTATACCTAATGAAGAAAAAACAGGATACCAAAATTATATAACCGCTCCAATAGATAAAGGAGATTTTTTAGGAACATTAAAAATGGATTTTCAACATTATAACATCGAGTACTTACCAACGGCTCAAAACAGTGAAGTACAGGTAGTGGCGAATGAATCGATACCTGAAAAATCAATTTTTGGAAAATTTTTACAATCAGTAATGAGATTTATTATAACGATAATCGAAGCAATTCGAAAATTTTTTACTAACATATTTAATTAGAGGTGATATAGATGAGTCAAGAAGTCGCTATTTTTGCTGGAGGTTGTTTTTGGTGTATGGTACATCCATTTGATCAGTGGCCAGGAGTTATTTCAGTTGAATCAGGTTATACAGGTGGTCATGTTATGAACCCAAGTTATGAACAAGTAAAAACAGGAATGACTGGCCATACTGAAGCGGTAAAAATTACCTATGATCCAGCGATAATTCCTTATCAAAAGCTATTAGAAGTATACTGGTCTGTCATTGATCCTACGGATTTAGAAGGACAATTTGTGGATCGTGGCTCTTCGTATCGACCAGAAATATTTTACACAACTCCTGAGCAAAAAGAATTAGCTGAACAATCTAAAGAGCATTTAGATTTGAGTCAACGATTTTCAAAACCAATTGTAGTACCGATTACTGAAGCAACAGAATTTTTTGTTGCTGAAGATTATCATCAGGATTTTTATAAGAAAAATCCTACTCATTATCAACGGTATCGACAAGGTTCCGGAAGAGACCAATTTATTGAAAGATTTCAGCAATAATTCGTAAAAATGTCATAATTTGTATTGACAATATAGATGTAAATAAGGTATTATTAATCATGTTGTGAATCACATTCACAGGCCGGCTTAGCTCAGTTGGTAGAGCATCTGATTTGTAATCAGAGGGTCGAGGGTTCAAGTCCTTTAGCCGGCATTGATTAGTAATAATCAAAGGTTCCAAAATATCCTTTGCCGGGGTGGCGGAACTGGCAGACGCACAGGACTTAAAATCCTGCGGGTAGTGATACCCGTACCGGTTCGATTCCGGTCCTCGGCATCATTTAAACATTGACTTAACAATGTTTCTAGGCTTCAGTTGTAGTAGTAACTGGGGTCTTTTTTTATTACGTAATTGATTACGTATTAATAAAAAAACTCTTTAGTTTATAAATTATTAGTAGTATTAGTAGTCATTATGAATAATAATTCTTAAATGATTGCTCATGAGCTGGGCATAAACTTGAAAAATTAAATCAATTGATTGCTCGCTAATTAAAAGCGCAGTGGTTGAGTGGTCTCACCTGCGTCTTAAGATTTAGACATCATTTTGATAAATTGAATCAAGTTTATTGATCGGTAATTAAAAGCGGAGTGGTTGAGTGGCCTCAAATTGCGTCTTAAAGAAGTAAGG
>NZ_BCQX01000030.1 GCF_001552295.1 Globicatella sanguinis NBRC 15551
CTACTTCTGGTCCACTCCCACCCACACCATTTGACAAAGGACTCAAAATATTATTTATCTAATTTCTAAGCCATCAATTTGATTAAGGGCTTCGGTAATATTAGCCATTGCGGCATTAATTTCCTCATCCGTTAAAGTTTTCTCTGGATTTTGGAAGGTTAAGTGATAAGCTAATGATTGGTTGTCTTCTCCAATTTTATCATCGACAAAGCGGTCAAATAATTCAACTGAACGTAAATATTGGCCACCTTTTTCATTAATTAGATCGACTAATTCTTGTTGGATAATCGATTTTGGTACTAATAAAGCTAAGTCACGTGACGTTGAAGGGTACTTCGGAATCATCGTTTGCACTAAAGCTGGACGGTCATAAGCTAATACTTGATCAAAGTTTATTTCCGCAAAGAAAGTCTCATCTGGTAAATCATGGTCTTTGGCTACTTTAGGATGAACTTGACCAAAGAATCCAATTACTTCACCATCTAATATGATATTTGCGGTACGACCCGGATGCATGACGTCATATGCTTGGGTTGCTTGATAAGTTATCTTGTCAGTTAAGCGAATAGCTTCGAAATAACTTTCAATGATTCCCTTTAAGTCATAAAAATCATAATTCGTTGCATCTTGATACCAAGCATTTACGGCATTTTGTCCTGATACTAAGATACCAAAGCGCTCTTCTTCTTTTGGTTGAACATTATCGCCTTGTCCATAAAAGACTTTACCAATTTCATAAAAGGCTAATGGTTTATTTTGACGCGCTTGGTTATATTTTGCAATTTCCATTAGCGCTGGGAATAAACTTTGACGTAATACTGAACGCTCTTCACTCATTGGTAAGGCTAATTTGACGAATGGTTGGTCACCATGTAATAATTCAGCTTCTTTTGGTGAGGTTAAGACATAACTAATTACTTGATTTAAGCCTAATCCTTCAGCAATCGCACGTGTTTGACGGACTAATTTTTGTTTTGAATTTAAGCGACCTGGCGTACTTGGTACAGTTGGTAACGTAAGGGGAATATTATCATAACCATAAATACGGGCAATTTCTTCTAAGACATCTGCTTCAATCGCTATATCCCAACGACGTGGTGGCACTGAGACGGTAAAGTCTGTGTCTTGAATCGTTACTTCAAAACCTAAACGGTCAAAAATGGTTTGTAATTCATCGTTGGTGATCTGAATGCCTATTCTATTTTCAATCGCTGATAAAGGAACTGTCACTTGTTTATTTTCAACCGTTAAGGTATTCACTTCCTTAACACCCGGTTCAACGACGCCATCACCTAATTCAGCCATTATTTGGGCTGCAGCAGCTCCTGCTTCATCAATCGTTGCTAAATTAATTCCTTTTTCAAAGCGTGCACTTGATTCAGAACGTAAATTAAATTTAGACGCTGTTTTACGGACATTTAAGCGGTCAAAGACAGCTGTTTCTAATAAGACAGTCGTGGTCTTCTCTGTGACTTCTGAATCCATGCCGCCCATTACACCTGCTAACGCAACAGGGGTTTCACCGGCTTTAATCATCACATCATGTGTCGATAACGTACGTTCTGCCCCATCTAAAGTCATGAAAGTTTCCCCTTCATTGGCTGCTGCTACTGAAATGGCTTTAGAAGCTAGCGTATCATAGTCAAAGGCATGCATGGGTTGCCCATATAATAATAAGAAATAATTCGTAATATCAACGATATTGTTTAATGGACGAATACCGGCTTTCATCAAGCGCATTTGTAACCATAATGGACTTTCTTTTACCGTCACGTTTTTAATCACTCGCAATTGATAGCGTGGTGATAAAGCAGCATCTGCAACCGTTACTGAGACAGCCTCTAATAATTCTGCACTATCAGCAAAATTAGGCGCTTCTGGTTGCTTAATTGTTGGTTGTTGATTAATGACTGCTCCTACTTCATACGCAGAGCCACGCATTGATAAAGCATCTGCACGGTTAGGGGTAATCGATAATTCTAAAATCGGATCATCTAATTTTAAATAATCAATCACACTTTGCCCCACTGGCGCATCTTGTGGGAATAAATAAATGCCATCTGCGTATTTCTTAGGAATAACACTATCGGAAAAGCCTAATTCTTGCAGTGAACATAACATTCCTTCGGATACTTCACCACGTAATTTACTTTTCTTAATTTTGAATCCACCAGGTAAAACAGCACCAATCATCGCAACAATTACTTTTGCTCCCGCATGCACATTCGGTGCTCCACAAACAATTTGTAATAATGCGTCTTGACCGACATCTACTTTCGTTAAATGTAGGTGGTCACTATCGGGATGATCGACACATTCTACAACTTCTCCTATTACTAAGTTTGATAAATTAGCACCATAATTTTCTACGCCTTCAATCTCAATACCTGTACGAGACATTTTATCAGCCAATTCATCTGCCTTAATTTTTGATAAATCTACAAAATCGTTTAACCATTCATATGATAAAAACATTAATTTTGACCTCCTTTGAATTGATCTGAGAAACGTAAATCATTTTGATAGAAGTGACGAATATCATCCACATTATATTTCAACATTGCCACACGATCTGGTCCTAAACCAAAAGCGAATCCTGAGTATTTACTTGAATCAATACCGGCCATTTCTAATACATTTGGATGGACAATGCCGGCACCTAATATTTCAATCCAACCTGTTTGTTTACAGACTGAACAGCCTTTACCACCGCATTTAAAACATGACACATCTACTTCGACCGAAGGTTCAGTAAATGGGAAATAACTTGGACGTAAACGAATTTCACGTTCTTCACCAAATAATTTTTGAGCAAACTGTAATAGCGTCCCTTTTAGATCAGCGAGTGTAATCTCTTTGTCTACTACTAATCCTTCAATTTGATGGAATTGGTGAGAGTGCGTCGCATCATCACTATCACGACGGAAAACTTTACCAGGACTAATCATTTTTAATGGACCGTCTTTTTCAAAATCATGTTTTTCCATCGTACGAGCTTGCACAGGAGAAGTATGCGTTCGCAATAATACTTCCTCTGAAATATAAAACGTATCTTGCATATCACGAGCAGGATGTCCTTTTGGTAAGTTCATCATTTCAAAGTTATAGTGATCTAATTCAACTTCAGGCCCTTCAATCACTTGATACCCCATACCAATAAATAAATCTTCAATTTCTTCCATGGTTTGAGTAATGATATGACGACTACCTAACGCTTGTTTTTTACCTGGTAACGTAATATCAAGCGTTTCTTCTGCTAATTTAATTTCTAACTCTCGCGCTTCAATACGGGCTTTTGAGACTTCAATCGTTGTTTCAATTTTTTTCTTGAACTCATTCATATGTTGCCCTAGTTCACGACGACCGTCATTGTCTAGGTCACGCATCACTTTAGCAAGATCCGCAATAACCCCTTTTTTCCCAGTGTATTTCACTCTTAAGGTGTTTAACACTTTCATTGAATCAACTTGTTCTAATTCACCTGATGCTTCTTGCATGAGGACTTGAATCTTATCTAATGTTTCTTGTAATTTTGAACTCATAGCTTACTCCTTTTTAAAATTTATGACAAAAAAATAGCCTCCCCCAAAAAAGGGACGCATGACCGTGGTACCACCCTTGTTTCAAAGATTATCAGCAATCCAATCTTTGACACTTGGCATCTATAACCGAGATGTAGCGGGTTCTTTTTCAAAAGTGATTCTTTCTTAACAGAACGACTCCGAAAGCGAAAGTCTCTCGCGGCTTACATGATTTAGTTTCAGTCACGCTAAATCTCCCTGATGACGGCACAATTGACATTTTTCATCATAGTCTTCTAAAAGGTATTATAGCAAGAATTCTAAGGAGTTTCAAATGAATCTCAATAGAGACTCAGGAAAGATTTCTTAGCAACATCATTTTTCGATTGAATTAGTTACAGGCTTGGTGAATAATTGAAACATTCGCTTTAATTTCATCTATATATTTTAAGGCGCATCAATATATACGGGATCTTCAATAACCTAGTGCGCATTTCTTTAACGACGGACTGCGCATTGTTCCAATAACAGATTGTGCACTTATCTTGTATCCGAGTGCAAGTTGATTCAATCACTCGCACCGATTACCACCAATGCTAAAGGGTTGCTAGAAATGATGTTTCTCCAATCACAAGAACCTCGTTTGGATTGATTTGAAGAAAAAGCCATTGAGTCGACTAAATAAAAAGAGACTCATAAGAAGCTAGTGCTTAAGGATGCTAAGCTTTCGCATCTTATAAATCTCTTTATCAATGGTCGGTTACTCTTTTATAACTGCTGCCTCGTTCTTGCCTTCAAATAATGATTTTTTCTTTGCTAAATAAATCATCCACAAAAATATCAAGGGAAAGATAATACTTGAAAAAATACCGACTCGTAAATTACCACCTGACCAAGCAGCTACCTGACCAATTAATCCAGGACCTACCGTACAACCTAAATCGCCAATTAAAGCTAACATCCCAAACATAATCGGTCCCCCGGTTAATCCTTTACCTGCCAGACTATACGTTCCCGGCCATAATATACCGACCGCTCCTCCGTACATTGCACTGCCTAATAAGCTAATCCATGGCCAGTCAAATACCGACATCACTAAAATACTAATGGTTAGGGTTATTAAACTAATCATAATGAATTTTAAAATGGAAAGATTATGTTTTCCTAAGCCAAAATAAATCCGAAATAAGCCCATCATCACCGCAAAAGAAAGCGGTCCGGCTAAATCTCCCACGGCTTTAGAAAAGCCGACAGTTTTTTCCATATAAAGGGATAACCATTGGCTCAGTGCCATTTCACTAGCACCGGCACAAAACATCATCATCGAAAAAATCCAGAAAGCTTGATTGGTTAATAATCCCATCATACTACCACCTTCAGCAGTTCCTTCGATGATCGTTGGTAATGGCACAAAAATGAATAAAATCATATTAAGTAACGGAATAATACACCAGAAAAATGTCAGAACGCGCCACTGTTCAATGCCGACAAAGTAAAAGTAACTCATCGCAATAATCGTGACGGCGACAAAGCCCCAACTATAAAACGAATGCATCAAGCTCATCATTCGTTCATTATTATCAGTTGGGATTTCCTCTAAGATAGGATTACTAACCACCTCAATCAAGCCGCCTCCTGCACTATATAAAGCGGTAGCAATCACCAAACCAATATACGGATTACTGCCTATCATATTCGGCAAAAGTGCCATCGCAGCAAAACCTAATACCGCTAATAAATGGGCTAATATAGCCACCCAACGATAACCAATCCATTTAATAATGGGGATGGATAATGCATCTGCCATTAATTGCACTAAAAAATTTAAGGAAACTAATGCCGTTATTTGGACTAAATCAACTGAAAATTCATTTTGAAATTGTACAAATAATAAGGGCACATAATTAATCACCATCGATTGCACAACATAAGCCATAAAACAAGCAATGATGGTATGACGATATGTTAATCTACTCACTTTCAGATACCTCATCTATCAATTCACTTGTCAATAAATACGTTAATTCTTTTTGGGAGATGGAATTCAAAGCTAATAAATCAGGCATGGTCCACTCATACGGTTGAAAGCTATAAACTGTCTTAAACTCATATGATTTAAAGCTCGCTGTTTTATCTTCAAAAATATTTAAGTTAAAGTTTTCAGTGACACCAGCTAATGTTAAAGTATAGAGTTGAGTACGTTCATTAAAGGCAATATCAAAATCGGTTAATTTCTTGGTCACCATCGTAGTCGCAACACCTAGGTCTTTGACCATTTTAGGTAAATCGCGATTAATATCAAGTCCCTCAATCGTTGCTAAGCGTGTGCGATCAATTTGTTGGTTGACTAAAGCTCCAAAAGCGAGTCCACTAGGTTGCGCACTTAACTCTAACTTTTGCATCGCACTAGCTTCTGTTTCATTAATCGTGACATCCGTTGTCAATTTTAAATTTACATTTTTAGTATCACTAAAAATCACTTCCGGAATTGCCATTCTTTCCAAACTCAACGTATATATCGGATCGATATAGTAAATACTCTCTTCAGGAACTTGAGCTAACTTGTTCATATTAGGTAATAATAGAAACGCATCATTCAAACTCATCAATTGATCAAAGCCTATTAGCTGACTTTGTTCGAATTCAACGACGGGAGAATCAACTGAAGCCATCACCAAAGCATCATCTCGCTTAAAGTAAGGTTGACTGAAATAATCAAGCGAGTTAAGCCAATCTAAAGTCGTGACATAAGCGTACTTAAAATTATCATAAGCATACAGACGAACATGATAATGGTTTGGATTTGACAATCGATCATAGAAATCATAGTCGATAATCGCATTGCCAGTTGTAGTATTACCAAAAACTGTCACCTCAACCGTTTTTTCATTACTTCTTTGATTCACTAATTTTAATTGCATTTTAAAGCTCGGAACCTCTTTTAATGCTTCAAGTTGATGAGTTAAGCTTTCTAATTTCGAAGGTTCAACCTTTGTCACTTCACTTCGCAAAAGACTCTCTTCGGTTGGTTCTAGAGTGGATTGAGCTGAACTAATGGGTGATAAAATGAGTGAACTCATCATTCCCATTAAAGTTAAATATTTGAGTTTCATTTTATACCATCCTTCCCTTTTCAAAAAATCACTCCAACTCTTCTTAATATCCCAAAAAAATTATTATTTACGACTTTTACAATTATTAAGTATAGCACAAAATTTCGTCATTGTGAGTGAAAACCTATTCTCAGAAATATTAATAATTAATTAGAAGACCATGATATCCCTACTGAAATCATCTAAAAAGGTGGATATAACAAGGTTATTAATCGCTGAACCATTCTCCGACATCAAAAAAGACTCTTTAGATATTTGACAAATGTTGAATAACATGCTATTTTTAATATTGTTTCCTGCGGTAGTGGCGGAATGGCAGACGCGCCATCTTGAGGGGGTGGTGAGTGTATACTCGTGTGGGTTCAACTCCCATCTACCGCATTTTAAATAGAATAAATCAATCATCTTAAAACTAAAAGGCCGTCAATCACTTAGATGTGTACGACCTCTTTTTTTTTTATCAAAAATTAGCGATTCTATACTTTTTGGTGTGGGGAAAAGAATCATTTCTGTTGACCCACACCATTTGACATGAACCGATTTTCCTAAGAAAATGACAAGCATAAAAAAAAGCCCACTAAGTGGGCTCCGACTAGTCTTTATTAGATTCATAGGGAGATAAAATCTAATAACTGTATTATAGCAGACTTTTTTTCCTAAAACAATACCTCTGCACTATTAGTTATACAATATTATAAAAAAGTTACCCATGTTAAGCATTAAGCACGACAAACCGTGCAGTTCTCAGTAATGGAGTGCCTCGCGGCCAAACAATCCATGATGCTCCAACCAGTTTCCTCATTAGATTATATTCTATTAATTGTTTCTACTAGCACTTCCATAATCACAACTATCAATTGATTCTTCACGACAAAGAATATCACTTAAAATCATTATTTTTTTAATAAATCCGTTATCTCAATTTGACGTTCACAATTACTAATCGAGTCTCCTGTTATAATCACTTGTCCCACAATGTCATGAGCTTCATGACCCAAAGGATTAAATAAAGCAAATCCCCAATCCGTACGCATCATATATTGTGTTAGCACACTATCAAGATTTAAATAAGGTACTTGTAATGAAATTGCTGCCTTACTTCTTAGACGTATTTCCGGTAGTGGTAATCCTAACACCGCACGGACCGTTGCCTCATAATGATTCACTGACATTGAACCAATGGTAAATAATGCTGCATCAGAAAGACCGATTCTAGCATCATTGACATAGACGACTCCCGCAGTCGTAATTAACAATTCCATTGTAATGGAACCAATTAAGCCCAATGCATCAGCAATCACGTGTCCAATGCGATTTATTTCTGCTTCAATCGCCGAATGCAAGCTCACCGGATAACGCACTTGCGTTCCACCATCAATACCCGCTTCAATAATTTCAAAAATCGGGTAAACTAACATTTCTCCACGCTCATTACGCACAATCGTTAAGGAGGCTTTCTTCTCAGATGGAATCCAAGCTTCTAAAATACAAGTACTTTCCTCAATTTTAGTTTCCGCTTGAGGATAATCTTGTTCACTATAAATAATAACCGATTGTTCTGAATTAGGTAAATGTCGGTTGGTTGATTTTAAAATACAAGGAAAGCCAATATATTCTACCGCTTCTTTGATGTCAGCTATTGATGTTACCAATGAAAACGGCGCTACTAATAATTGCAATGAATCTAAATACGCTTTTTCTAATAATCGATCCGTCGTAATGGAAATTAAGTCTTCTGACATCGTAACATCCGTAATTTCTTTTAAAATTTGATAATCTTGACTGGATAAAATGCCTGTATCGGTAATAATCGTGTCTACCCGTCCGGCAAAATGTCTTAAAGCCAGTTCATCATACGTTTCGGCAATGGTTTGCCAGGACGCAAATTGTTTAACAGGATTGTCTGGAGTCAAAACCAAACTACCTACTCGGTATCCTAATCGACCCGCTTCTTGTGCTAATATAGCTGCAGATAAGCTAGAACCAATAATTCCCACTGTTTCACCTGGATAATGTTTTCTTGGCATATTGTCCCTCCTTTCATCCATTTCACTCTTACTATCTTATCATATATTGGCAATAATTCCGATATGTTTTAGTCTTCTTTTCTTTACATTTTATTAACAATGAAAAAAGAGCACAGAAGGGAGACATCAAATGACTGTTGCTCCCTATCTATGCTCTTCATCACTGTTTATTTCCAAGGTGTCTTGATTTAATGGTAATGTTAGAAACTAAAGTTGCACCAATTGTTTCCACGAGGTGATGTATAATCATGGGCTGAGATTAAATTGCTATCACCGAAATCATTCGAATCCTTACGATGATTCAGCTTCTCTAATAGCGACTATCTACACTTTCAGCTAGGTTATCAAAACATCATCGACCATACCATTCAGTTGATTTTCAAGTTTCATCGACTATCCTATTTTGCTATATTACCAAAACATCTGCCGATCACTAAGCTTGTTTAATTTCATTGGCACTTTCATTTATTGCTCGGTGGTCTGTTCCCCATTAGGCTGATTATACTGGTAGAGATTCCATTCATCCATCATCGCAATTAATTTATTTGCATAATCAGGATCGGTAGCATAACCTGAGTTTTGTAAACCACGCGCTTGCTCTTCAGGGGTAGTACCATTTTTAACCGCAGCATATTGGTCGGCATCCCAAGTGGTACCGTGAACCAATAAGCGGGCATGAGCCTCCATGGAAGCCGCCCAATTAGGATAAACCTTAAAGCGTTCGGTGCTCTCAATCCATTTATTATCAACATACTCTGCTGTAGGTAAATCCACACCATCGGGATCACTCGCATCCGTTTTAACACCAAATAAATTATAGTAATCTGACGCTAAACCACTCTGGCCAAATTCTGATTCTAACATCGCTTGTGCCATTGAAACACTCGCATAAATACCATATTGACGCTGTAACTTTTGGGCAATCGGTGAAATTTCTTCCACAAAAGCCAGCCTTGTTTGATAGTCAATATTTTCAATTGGGGGTTCAATAAAATGCGTATCCCGTGATTTCTGCCACTGAGAGACTAATAGCGTGAGTAATACCAATAGAATAATCACAAAAAATGTAATGATACCTAATTTTTCAAAAAACACACGTCTTAAATCGTTAAATTGTTTTTTCTTCGTTGATTTTCGTCTAGTTGGTTTACGTCGTGTTGTTTTTCGCTTTTTCACTGGCTTTCTAGCCGTTGTTTTTTTCTTGGTCTTCCTCTCTACCATCTCAACACCCCCATTGGATTATTCGTCTTCTTTTAATTTTTCTCTTTCACTTTCAAACCAGTCGAGTAATTTTATTTCATCGGTTTCAATTTGTTGACGAATAACACCTGGTAAACGCAGTTCAATAATATCATTGTAACCCCAAAAATTATAATCTGCAATCAACTGTAAAATCGTCATATTGGATTTACGAGAACTCTTATCTTCATTCGCATCTGATTGATGCCATTCTAAACGTACCATGCCGTGACGAACCCATTTTTTAGCTATTTCATATTTTAAAAATAAATATTCTTTCACAGGTTCAGCCATAATATCCGGTACAATCTCCGCATTACGTACTACTTTTTGTACGAGCATCCATTCATAATCTGTGAACAATGTAGATAATATCATAATATTTTCATATTTCAAACCCTGTTCACCTTTTTTCCATCGATCCCAACTTTGAGGTGAAATTCCTAATTGTTCAGAATAAAAAGCTTTTTCACTCACATATTTCTCTTTTATCGCATGAACAACAATCGCAATTAATGCTGGATTCATAAAATATCACTCCTTACGTGTATTATGTTTTTATTATACACTTAATACGTGATGCTGTAAATGTTTGTATTTTAAATTTATTTCGTATATTATAATAAGAAATAAGAGAAGGGATTCGAGTTTATGGTAAATAAGTCTCCATTTAAAATAGGTTGGCGAACCATCAAAACCGTTGTAGGAGTATTTATTATCTTATTACTCTTCCATTGGTTGGACCGTTCACCTGCAACATTGGCCTGTTTAGCTTGTGTTTTTGCGATGCAAGAAGATATCTCTAAGTCCATTACTTTTGGACGTTATCGAATTGTCGGTAATACACTAGGGGCCCTGATTGCTGCCTTGGTGGTTCAAATTGAATTAATATTCGGCATTGAACATCCCTATGTTCATATAGTAGCTGTTTCGCTAGGTGTGTTACTGGTTATTGTTTCGTGTAATGTACTGAATAGTGATAAAAGTATCGTTAATTCTTGCGCCACCTACTTCGTCGTCTTGCTGACGATTTCGAGTAGTCAATTAGTCAGTTATACCGTTGATCGCATTTCAGATTGCTTTATCGGTGTCATTATTGCCATAATCGTCAATTACATACTACCCGGTTCAAAACCTCAACCTACTGAATCAGAGAACATTTAATACTACCTAAAATATATCGCAATCGCAATAATAATTATATTGAACTAAGGTCTGATATTTCACTATTTATCGTTTCATGATGCGAGTTAAACAGTTGAATTACAAAAAAATCTCAAAGTAGTTAATTAGAGTTGGCATTACCATTAGATTTGACGATGAAATTTAGTTGTGCACAAAAAGTCACTTGACGATAAAATAGTTTTGCTATTAACATTTGTCACGGCACATAAAGACATCTTCGCACATAAAAAACGAGCTAGAAGAAAGAGTTTGTTACACTCTACTTCACTAGCTCGTTTTTCTTTTAACTCAACTGTGCGGGGGTGGACAGACGAAGCGAAAATCATATAATTTTCTAATTCTGGCCCACTCCCACCATTAAAATATTTGTACTAATCATCAACTAAATGATATTATTCAGCATAATAGAATTTATTAGATCCATCTTCATCTTGGAACCAATTAATATTTCGGTAACCGCCAGTATTTGGATCGTATACTGAATCAGGCATACCATCACCATTAAGGTCTTCCCCATATTGGAATCCTGGCGCTTCAGTTTGTTCAACCACTGGTGCTTCAGTGACTGGCTCAACATATTCTTCCGCAGGAACTTCTTCAACTGGTGCTTCTTCAGTTGTCTCTTCTTCAGATGGAATTTCACCAGTCATGAAATAAGAAACTAATTGACGAATTGAGTTCGCAATACTTAAGACAGTTGTGTCAGTATCTTTTGGATTCGCCACATTCGTCACCACTAAGTATTGGCCATCTTCTGTTTCTAAAATACCGGCATATCCTTGGCTCGTTGAATCAATATCATTTGAAGCAATTTCATAGCGACGAGTCACGCCTTCGAATCCATCTGGATATTTACGCGTAATCGGTGTTTCTAATAACATCTCTTTAAATTTCGCATCTAATTCTTCAGACACTAATTGATTATTAGCTAATTTCTCTAATAACAATAATAAATCTTGTGCATTGGTGACCGTACCTGTTATATGACCTTCGTCATTGACATTTAATAACTCTGTCACTTTGGTAGCAAAGTAATGGTTCTTAGATAACCATAAGTTAAAGTCATTAGGACCACCTGTTGCTTGAATCAAATGATTCATAGCAGAAGCATCTTGCTGTTGAATCACTTCAATCATTAAAGCTTCGATTGTAAATTCAGTATTTTCTTCTGCAGATGCAATGGCACCATTATCCCCTTCAGCTTTTAGATCATCTAATACTTTCACCTTAGTTTCAAGGTCAATTTCACCCTCATTTATCGCTGATAATGTACGGTTTAAAATGAACCAAGAGAATAATTGTGAGGCATCAAATGAAGAATCAGCATAAATATAAGGTGAGTCTTCCCCATTTTTCTTAAATGCTGCTAAAAGAGTGCCTGTTTCCGATAAATTATCCGTTAAAATTTGGTTGAAGTTTTCAAACTTTTCACCATCAACTGTTGTTTTTGGTAATTCAACATCAAGTGATTCATCAATATTTAATGAATCTGATTTTACTTTCACAACTTGTTTTGGTTGCTCAGACGCAATCACTTGCATAGCTGGATTATTGAAAGTAATTTTCAATTGTTTACCTTCTTGAACAAGTGAATAGTCTTGGATTTCTTGAGTATCGCCATCGATGTCAACTGAAATATTTAAATCTTCACGTTTAATTTCTTTTTGGTCATCCGCTAACTCTAACTCAATTTCTGTCAATGGATAATGATCTAAGTTCACAGCACTTTTCGCTACTACCGCATTTTCTGTTTGATTCGGTTGGTCACTATCAGAAGATGCGTCCTCTTTAGTTGTTTCACCTTCTTGGGTTGTTTCACCCTCTTTAGTGGTAGCATCTTCTTTGGTACTGTCATCTTCTTTATCGTTTGCCCCTGTTTGAGTGTTATTGGCTAATGAATTACTTTCATCTGTTGAGTTAGGAGTATTTTCATCACTTTCTGTCGACACTACTTGTTCACTTGTAGAAGGTTGGTTTTGATTACCAAAGCCATATTTTTCCCATAATTGTTTCCCATATTTAGGGCCAAAGGCAATTAATAGGAATAATAAGAATACAACTAACAATAATTTAATAATATTCCATAGGAAACCTAAGACACTTCCACGTCGTTTTGTCTTAGGAATCACTTCAGAATCTTCAATATAACGTTCTAATTCATCATCACTTACTCGACTAGAACGGGTACGCGTCGCTTCATCAGTAGTGGCAAATTGAGGCTCTTCCCGATTATCAAGACGACTATCGATCGTGCGATGAACACGTGTCTCTTCAAAATTATCTAAATTATCTACAGTTCCCAGAACGCGTGTCTCTTCAAAATCATCTACATGACTTTGTCCAGCCGCTACACCAGCAGCTACTTCATCGGTAGTTTTAATATCTTTTAATTCATCTCTTTGAGGTTCTGGTTTAGCATGTACGTGCGTCGATTCTGAACCATCAAATTGATGACCACAATAAGCACATCTTGTCTTAGAACGTACTTGCTTACCACAATTTGGACATTTCATATTATTCCCCCTAAATAAATATTCTCACTGATTATTATAACATAATGAGTACTTTAATGTCATTCACAAGCCCACAACCATTTCATTACAAAGTAGTATCAAACGAGCCCGTTACTCGATAATCGAATGGAACAAGCACCTGATGACTTAACAATATATTCGGAATCAGCGCCACGTCTTTTAAACAGAATACTGACATCACACGCTACAGCCATTCTTATAGAATCACTTTTTATATTGATTTAAAAAGGTGTGCAAGTACAGAGTCATTCCTGTTCACCCACACCAAAAAGTATAGAGCAAAAAAGCCAGCCTCGTTGAACAGGCTGACTCCATTTTAATTATAAGTTATTACCGAAATTTTGACTGTAAGCTGCTTCAAACTGACGAGCTAATAAATCAATATCACCCGCACCCATAAATAATAAGACTTCATCTTTATAGTCCATTAATGGCGATAGGTGTTGAGCAGAAATGATTTCCACATTACCATCAATTTTATTAGCCAAATCTTGAATGCTGACTGTTCCATCCATTTCACGTGCAGAATGGAAAATATCCACTAAGTGCACTTCGTCTGCCATATTTAAAGCCCGCGCAAAATCATCTAATAAAGCTACCGTACGGGTAAAAGTATGCGGTTGGAAAACAGCCACTACTTTATGATTAGGATATTTTTGTTTTGCTGCATCGATGGTTGCGATAATTTCAGATGGATGGTGAGCATAATCATCAATGATGGTTAAATCATGTAATTGCTTCACAGAGAAGCGACGTTTTACCCCACCGAAAGTGGCGATATTTTGAGCAATATCTTCCGCTTTAAATCCTTCTAATGTTAAGACTGCAATCACTGCCAATGCGTTTAAAATATTATGTTGGCCATAAGTCGGAATTGAAAAATGTCCTAAAAATTCGCCTTGACGATAAACATCAAAATTTGCACCTTCGGTTGTTTTTTCAATATTTTGTGCATAAAAATCATTAGTGTCAGATAAGCCATAATAATATACCGGTACATTCGCTTTTAAACCTGGTAAGTATTGGTCTTCACCCCAAGCCACGATACCTTTTTTAGCTTGATTCGCAAATGTTTGGAACGCTTCAAAGACATCTTCTATTGAATGATAATAGTCTGGATGATCAAAATCAATATTGGTAATGATGGCGTAATCCGGTTGATAAGCTAAGAAATGGCGACGATATTCACACGCTTCTAAAGCAAAGTACTCAGCTGATAAACTACCAAAGCCAGTACCATCACCGATTAAATAATTAATGGGTGCTAAATGTTTTAATGTATGAGACAACATGCCTGTAGTAGACGTTTTACCATGCGATCCGGTAACCGCAATACTCGTAAAATGATTGATTAAACTACCTAAAAAGTCATGATAACGATAGATTGGTAAATTTAATTCGCGTGCTTTTACTAATTCAGGGTGATCATCTCCGAAAGCATTCCCCGCAATGATGGTTAAACCTTCATGAATATTATCGGGGTTAAATTCCATCATTTTAATGTGTTTTTTCTCTAATTCTTGTTGCGTGAAAAAGTATTTAGAAATGTCGCTACCTTGTACCTTATAGCCACTATCATGGATAATTAAAGCCAGTGCACTCATCCCTGAACCTTTTATTCCTACAAAATGATAAATTGTATCATGTGTTAACATGTTAGTTCTCCTTACTATATTCAAATAACAAATAACTTGATTTTTCTTTAGTTAAACGCACCGCTACTTCGCGAATCTTGGAAGCTTCAATTGACTTGGCTTCACTTTGTGCTGCTGTTTCGATTGGCATTGTTTCGTCAGCCCTACTCTTACTTAGTGCTATGGGTTGTTCTGTTAAAGCTGGTTGATACCGTTTTGATTTAAAACGCTCGCTAGGTTGATAGGTGGTTTCTTCTGCTGCCGCTTCAGGTTCACTGTCTGCGACTTGTTGATTTAAAAATACTTTGTCTGACGAATCCGAATGTTGTTGCTTTAAAAATGGAACCGAATAACGTTCCTTCCCATTGACGGATTGGTGTGATTGAGCATTTTTTATTCTAGCATTTAATTGTTGACGGTCAACCGGCGGTGCTAAATCTTCGCGTTGATCCATACTTCGAACTTTCTTAGGTAACTCATAATACAGAGGTTCATCTTGTTTATCAGCAGTTTGGCTCCGAGTGGTGTCAAAGATACGTTTACTACCATCACGATCAGTTAAACGATTAAAACGACGATTTTTATTCGATCGATGTTGACGCTTATTAAATGCTGGTCCATCATATTCACTCACGTCGCTCACCTCTTTTAATAGATTCTATAATACTATGCGTAATATTCTACCACTTCAGATAATGGAGTGCTAATTTTTAAATCTTTGGCTAATTCCCAAATACCTGGATAATCCTCAATATGAGTTAACTCTAATTCACGGGTTGAACAAACCATCCCATTACTTACAACGCCACGCAATTCACCCGGCCAGATAATCAAACCACTTGGCATCACTGCACCCGGTAACGCAACTAAGACATTCAATCCTTTAGATATATTACGCGCACCACACACAATTTGCAAGACTTTATCATCAGAAACACGAATTTGCGTCACACTTAAATGATCACTATCTTCATGTGGACGACATTCTTCTACATGACCAACCACAAATTTGGGTGAATTATCGACTTCGATTGTTAAATCAAATCCTGCTGCCGCAATCATTTCATTAACTTGTTTCACTTGTTCAGTAGATAAAGCCAGAGCACCATTACCTTCAAGACCTAATTTTTCTGCAACATTGAATAGATTGACAGAAACTGCTTCGTCAGTATCTTCATCATAAATAACGGTGACATTATCTTTAGTCGCTGTTTTTACTTTATCATCCGCGACATTGCCACTTGTCAATAATAAAACATCGCCAATACCTTCATTATTATAAAATGCTAACCACATATTTTTTCGCTCCTATGCTTGTTCTTTAATTGAATTTAATGTTGTGCTATCAAAGCTTGTTACGATTTGATGTAACATTTCTTTCGCTGCTTCATAATCTGAAATTCTAAATAAGGTTTGATGTCCATGAATATAACGTCCTGGAACACCAATCACACCACTTGGGACACCGTCATTCATCACATGAGCAGCACCTGCATCCGTTCCCCCTTTAGAGAAGAAGTATTGATACGGGATACCATGTGTTTCTGCTGTATCTAAAATATAATCTCTTAAACCTTTATGCGTAATATGACCTGGGTCTTGCACTCTTAATAAGAAGCCTTCGCCTAAACGACCGTCTACATCTTTTTTACCTTCCATATCACCCGCTGGGGAACAATCTACTGCTAAGAATAAATCTGGTTTAAATTGATGAACCGCACCTTTAATTCCACGCAAACCGACCTCTTCTTGAACGCTTGCGCCAGCAATCAAAGTGGAATTCAATTTTTGGTCTTTAACGGCTTGCAATGTTTCTAACATAACCGCACAACCATAGCGATTGTCCCACGCTTTCGCAATAACGCCTAATCCATTCGCCGTTTTAACAGTTTCCACTTGTGGCACAATCGAATCCCCTGGTCGAACGCCATACTCTAATGCTTCTTCACGAGAGGTAAATCCAGCATCAAATAATATATCTTCTGCTTTGACAGTTTTACTTTCTCCATTATTACCACGTAATAAATGCGGTGCGACTGAAGAAGAAATACAGACATAATCACCTTTCTTCGTTTGAAGAGTAAAACGTTGGGCTGAAATACTATATGGATTCCAACCACCAATCGGAATCACAGCGAATAATCCATTTTCAGTAATACGGCTAACCATAAAGCCTACTTCATCCATATGTGCCGCAATCATTAAACGAGGGGCATTTTCAGTTTGACTTTGTTTAATACCAAAAATATTACCTAATGGAGATTGATGAATTTCATCAACTAATGGCGTCATATGCTCTCTTAAATACGCGCGCACGCGACCCTCATTACCAGAAATCCCTTGTAATTCCGTTAATTCTTTAATCAACTTAAATGATGTTTCGTTCATTGAAATTCGCTCCATTCTAAATTTCTATCTAATATATTGTGGCACAAAATACCCTCAAAATCAAACCTTAATCACGATGTTAACACGGTTTTCTACACGGTAAAATCGGATGTTTTTCACAATCAAATAATAGTACAATCAATATATCTGTTGTGTTATAATGGAAATACTACGCAAGAAATCAGTCTTTTTGTGTTAATTTTTTTCTTTAAGGAGGAATTAAAATGAGCCAAAATAAAAACAATACTTTAGCTGGATTATTATTACTCGCAACTGGTCTAGTTGTAGGGGCAGCAGGTGCGCTTTTCTATCGTGAGAACCAACCTAAAAAAGCTAATCTTGTCTTAGAAGAAGTAAAAGAACAATTTCAAAACCAAGGGACGATTACCGGTTCTTGGATTGATTATGAACCCGTAGAATATGAAGTGTTTGAAAGCAAGCCTCTCGTCTATCTTGGCGGTATTTCACGCCAAGAAGGTGATGAAATTATCACTTACAATTTTATCGCTGACGCTTTCACAGGAGAAATTTTGGATATTTATGACTATCAAGCTTAATTTTGCTTGACCACGCCAAAGACTTTGGTAAAATGGTTACTGTATGTTTTTTTGAAAGGAGGTAAAAAATGGCGTTTGATGGACGCAACGAGTGGCGAATGTTACCACTAAAAGGCTCATCTGGAGAAGCTTTTATGGGGATTAAAGATGATGAGAAAGTATTTTTCAAACGCAATTCCTCACCTTTCATTCCTTCTCTTTCAGCGGAAGGTTTAGCTCCTAAATTAATGTGGACTCAAAGAACTTACTCAGGGGACTTATTAACTGCTCAAGAGTGGAAAAATGCAAAACAGTTAACAAGAGAAAATATGCATAATTTGGACGTTATTGATTTGATTAAACAAATTCATCAGTCCGAGCATTTATTAATTTTACTAAGACGGGTACAAAGTAATGCTTTCAAACCTTTAGACTTTATTGATCTATATTTTGAAAGCTTGCCCCCTTCCTTAACGCAACACCGATTTTTTAATGAAGTCATCCGCTTTTTAGAAGACTCAGTAGACGATGATTTCTATCAATGTCGTTATACTGTTTGTCATGGCGATTTAAATCATAATAACTTCATGCTCGATGAAGATCAAAAGTTATTTTTAGTCGACTGGGAAGGCGTTAAAATTGCCGACCCAATTAGCGACCTTACTTGGTTCTTACTTCAATATTTTCAACCAAGTGAATGGATGGATTGGTTTGATCGCTATCAGTTTGAATTTGATAACTCTTTTTACAAACGCGTTAAATGGTATAGCCTAATGAACTGTCTCTTATTAATTAAGCAATATACATTAGAAAATCGACCACAACAAGTGAACCAATTTATTTTATTATTACGAAATATTTATCAATCAGAAGATCAAGCAAAAGGAGGCTTCTATGCGCCTTAGAAATAAACCATGGGCCCAAGACAAATTAGATGCCCATCCAGAATATGTCCCACAAGAAGCAGAACAATTTCGCGGAAAATGGCAAACTCGCTTTGAAAAAACACAACCCCTTCATATTGAAGTTGGTTCTGGAAAAGGACGTTTTATCGTTGAGATGGCCAAAGCTCACCCAGAAATTAATTATATTAGTATCGAAATTCAAACCAGCGTCATTGTGAGTGTGCTTGAATTACAATTAGAAGCGCAATTACCTAATTTACAAATCTTACATGCCGATGGCCGTAACTTAAATCAGTACTTTGAACCTGGTGAAGTCAGTCGAATTTATTTAAACTTTTCTGATCCTTGGCCAAAGAAACGACATGAGAAACGCCGTCTAACCTCTGCCGATTTCATTAAACAATATGAAGAAATTTTAGTAGCGGATGGTGAAATTCATTTTAAAACCGATAACCAAGGATTATTTGAATATACGCTCTACTCTTTCTCACAATATGGTATTAAATTAAAACAAGTCTGGTTAGACTTACATCATTCAGACTTTGAAGGTAATATCATGACCGAATATGAAGAAAAATTTTCAAGCAAAGGCAATCGCATCTATCGTTTAGAAGCTTACTTTGACAATGAAGAAACCAAATCAAAATAAACTAACGCACGACTAAAACTATAGTGACCCCAAAAAGTTAGACTAAATTTTTATGAAGAGTTACTCCTGTTAGGTAGCTCTTTTTCAATTTGTTGGATTAGCATTATGCAAGACACCAATTCTGCATCGATTGCCCCTATATTTTATCGCTATTTTTCTAAACGACCTAATCCAGGTTGTTTCCATAAAGTGATCTGTTCTTGGAATCGACCTTCAGTTTCAAAAATAATAGTGCGGTTGTCCTTCTTCAAAAGAGTCGCTGGGATATATAAACGCGTTTGAGGTCCCACTTCCCAAAAAAAGCCACTGTTAAAGCCATTCACTTCCACAAAGCCTTTTCCCCATCCGGTCATATCGATAAAGGTATCGCTGACTTGCTCCAACTCAAATTCAAATAAATAAAAGGCTGGTTGTTCAGGTTGCCACTCCTTATTAAAAACAATTTGTGTTAAATTATTCATTGGCAATGGGTATTGTTTCCATATTTTAGAAACAAAGAGCTTTTAATGAACACAGAACGAACGCGCACTTAAAACTTTCGATTAAACGCAAAATACAGAAATTCACAAAACACACTAAGCACCAAAAACTCCTCAATCAATACAAAATTTCATTTACAAGCTGTCAGCTAAGGAAACCTCGGTATTGATATCTAGGAGGAATTAGCGAAATAGACAGCTATTTTTATTGATTTTACTAGGTTATCGTTTATGTTTTTACTAAATAGATAGTATAATGTATTTAAGAGAAATGAGGTGACAAGATGCT
>NZ_BCQX01000031.1 GCF_001552295.1 Globicatella sanguinis NBRC 15551
ACTTTTACACATCTTAAAAAATGCTCTAACTGTTCAGCATCATAATAGGGTGCTTGGTATACTTCATCCTTCAATTTACGCTTACGTTTAGGACGTATTACAGCAACCATTGGATTAACTTTAATTAATTTTAAAACAGTTACAGCGTACTCTAGAATTCGTTGAGTTAAGCCAATTAAGTTATGAAATTTAACATATGACGTATACCATTTATTTGTTATAGTTTGACAGTAATGTGTGGTAATTTTATCGACAGACATATTTTCAAAGTAGGGCAGTATATGTTTTTCAATTACGTTAATTTGAATTTGTAATGTGCTTTCTTTTACAGTAGATTCATATATTGGTAACCAGGATTTATATACTTCTTTAAACGTCATCATTCTTGGTGCAACACCAAAACCATTTTCTTCAACCTCAGTTTGAAGTTTGGCTTCAGCAAGGGTTGCTTCACGTTTGGTTTTAAAACCCCGTCTAGTTGTTCGTTTTTGTTTTCCAGTGATAGGGTCAACACCAAGGTATGCGACAAACATATAGGCTGTTGATCCATCTTTTTTTGTGTATTTTTTAATCATTGTTTTTCTCCTTTCGCCTGCCAGCGTGAGAAAATTATGGCATCACCTCCTAAAATTTGTTAAAATAGGTATAGAAAATAGGCCTTATAAAGGCTTGTTTTTTCTTCAATCTCACTCCTCAGACCGCCAAGTTAGAGGGAGTGAGATTTTTTATTCAAATAAAAAAAGCGGATAACGTTAGTTATCCGCCACATGCCCCGAGGGCTTTATCTCAAATATATGTCCTAAAGACTTTATATCATTATATTAGCGGATATTTTATGATTTGTCAAACATAATATATTCGTGCAATTTCTGTGTAATATTATCCATTGTATTCGCACTTAATTTAATTTTATTCAATGAATCATCGATATTTTTTGGATTTATAATTCTACTTTTACTAACTATACGAATTTGGTCAATCTTACAAATAGAATTTATTTTTAACAGTTCTATTTCAGCTAGTGACTTTAATTCTTCTGAACGGTTAATTTGATAGTTGCTTTTTGCTGCTTCAAATGCAGAGATAATTTTATCTAATGAAACATAGATAGAATCATCTGTATATTCTATTTCTTTTTTATCGATACTAGATAGCAAATATGTATGAATTGCGCTTGTACTGTGTCTTTCTAAGCAAATTTTCTTTTCTGTTAGTGAATGTTGAGATTGCAACAAGCTTATCTCTTTTTCTAAGTTTTTTTGATAAACCGTAAAAAGGTTAGAATCTCTTCCAGTAAATTCTGCTTTCATAAAAAGCAAATCATATAGCTCACTTCCAATGTCTATCTCGTAATAACTAAGATTTTTTCCCTTATTTGAAGTGAGCGGTAGCACACATATATTACCAGAATTCATACTGTCTTTATTATTTATTACAACAGCATAGTGAACACCACCTAACTCATATCCAACATTAAAACCAAAATCTACTTTAACTATACTCCCACGAGGAAAGGACCAATACTTATATTTTTTGCCTTTATACTTATTTTCATATATAGCGTGATTTATTAATCTGTAGATTGATTTGATTAGATTTAGATATTGTTTAAAATTCATTTTTTTGTATTTATCTAAGTATTCTTTTATCTTCTTTAGGTAGTCTTGTTCTTCCACTCTTTTCCTCCTCTCCTATTAAATTAGTTGTTTTATTTTATACACTTCAATGATTTGTTCCATTAATCCTACTGTCGTATCAAAATGATCGGCCAGATCATAAACTGTTACTGAATCATTAGTTAGGATATAGTCTTTTAATTGATCTACTGGAACGATTTTCTTATATGACCAAAACCTGGCTTTATTCTCTTGCTTTAGGTTAAATGTTTGTTTGTAATCTGTAATATCTTCATTAACGCTAGTCTCATAATGACCTAATTCCTCAGCTATTGCTGCATATTGCTGTTGAGCGGTGCTTAACTTATTTATATAGACATTATTGTCAACGATTAATCCATGTAATTTAATCGGCATTTCTTCAAAATAAAAATTAAGTACTTCATCATATTGCGCAATCAATGACTCGATTGGACTCAATAGGGCACCTACTTTCGTCTTGATTTTATATAATCAATAAACCTCATGATTTCTTCTAGTTCTTCTTCCGTTACATCATCTTCAATGTGAGCGGCGACTCGCATTGTGTTTTCTGATAATAAAGGAGTATCATCCCATCCCATTAAATATGCAGGGGAAACATCTAACGCATCGGCGATAGCTTCAATAATATCGTTCTTCAGATTTTTTATTTCTCCACTTTCGTAACGTTGAACAGTCGCTTCAGTTTTTCCTATTTTATTTCCTAAATTTTTCAATGTTATTTTTTTTAGTTCTCTAGCATATTTCATTCGCTCTGAGAATGTCATTTTTATTTCCTCCTTATATATTATAATCAGATTATACCCAAAACTTTCAGTATTTGCAATATTTTTGTGTTTTTTACCAAAAAACTTTCGTAAAATGCTTAACTTATTCCGTATGTTAGTTTATATTTGACTTACGTAATAAGAAAGGAGGTCAAATATGTTAGTTATTAATAGCGATTTATTAAAGGCAAAAATAGCAGAAAAAGGCTACAATATTGGAACATTAGCTGAAGCTATAGGAGTCGATAGAGATACCATTAGTAATATGATTAATGGAAATAATAAACCATCATATCCAGTTATGAATGGGATATATTACACCTTAAAATTAAATCCATATGAAGCTACCAGTATTTTTTTTCTAAAAAACTATCGTAAAACGTAAGTTGTTTAGGTAGACATTTCTTTAGAAAGGATGAAACAAATGGAATTACAAATTTTTAAAAATACAGAATTTGGTGAAGTTAGAACTGTGTTAATTGATAACGAACCTTATTTTGTTGGAAAAGATGTAGTTGAAGTGCTTGGCTACGAAATACCAACAAAAGCCGTTAAAGATCATGTTGACCAAGAAGATAAAGACGAAGTCCCAATTCAGGACTCCATCGGTAGATTTCAGAAAACTCCAATTATCAACGAATCAGGATTATACAGTCTAATCCTAAAATCAAAACTACCTAACGCTAAGCAGTTCAAACGCTGGGTGACATCAGAGGTTTTACCAACAATACGCAAGCATAGGGTATATGCGACTGATGAGTTGCTAGATAATCCAGATTTTCTAATAGATGCATTGCAAAAATTGAAGGCAGAACGTGAGCAGCGTTTAATCGCAGAGCAACGTGTATTTGAGCTTCAACCTAAAGCCAGTTACTATGATGTAATTTTGCAAAGCAAGTCACTCGTATCAATTTCGAAAATCGCAAAGGATTACGGGTTGAGCGGTACTAAGTTAAATCAGCTATTAAATGACTGGGGTATTCAAAATAAACAAGGTGGGACATGGTTGTTGTATCAAAAGTATGCACCACTAGGTTATACGCAAAGCCAAACTGTTGAATATAACGGTGGAGAAGGCTCTAGATTACACACCAAATGGACGCAAAAGGGAAGACTTTTCTTACATAATTTGTTAACGAATCATGGATATGTGCCAATGGTTGAAATGAATCTATAAAGGAAATAGTAGGAGGTACAGGATGAATGAAAAAATTAAAGAACTCTCAATTGGTGATGAGAGTTCAATAAAAATCACAAAAGACAATATCCATATAAAAGGTAAAGAAATAAATTTAGATGGGAAAGTAATTATTGAAGAAGCGCATCGACAAAATCATGATTCACATCATAAAGATTAGGTCGTACTTTAAGAATACCATTTATTTCTCTATCAATTATAAATGAACGATTACATTGAACGTTTATTTTTCCATCTAAAGTCATAAAAAATTGTGCAATAACACCGTCAGGATATTCAATTCGGATAATTTTTTCTTGACTAGTTTCAATCAATTTTGAATCAGCTTCAGTTGATTTGAATTCTGGATGATTAAATATCATTTCTGTCATATTTTCCACCTCCTTTATAGGAGAGTATATCACGAAAGGAATTTTAAAAAATGAAAAAACAAATCAAAATAATCGCACTCGTCACCGCAGGATTGGTAGTCGGTGTGGTATTAAGACGAGTAGAAAAACGTATTAAATTTATTGAAAAAGACACAGAGGCTAACTTCAAAACTCTAGATAATTACTTAACCGAAAAATTTAAATTCTATGACAGTGATGGAAATACTTATTAAAAAATATTTTCATTGATCCAATTCCATTGTTCTTTAGTTAACCAACCTTGTTTATTGTTCACAACCTCTAAAATAATAACTTTATCACCATTATCTAAATACGGTTTGAGTTTATCTATCATTTCTCCAGGGGTTAAATATGAGGTGAATAAGAATGCTGATTCCCAATATTTACAATAAGCGCTACTAATATCGTTTTTAATAGTTTTTATCACGTCGGAATATTTTTGTCCTGGTGAATTCAAATCATAAGTGATTATGTAAGGTTTTTTAGTCATATGTATACACCTCTCTTCATGAACGTATTAATTCACAAAATAGACGTACCAGGGCTATTAAGTGGAATCTGTTCAATCAGAGTATAACTTATTTAACATAAAAACACAACATATGGTTGTGCATAACTTTTTTGACGCAATATATAGTATGGAGGTGTATCGTGAACGTAAAAAAATTAAACGATCTGGTTAAGCAATCAGGAAAAACAATTAGACAAATCCAGCTTGAAGCAGACCTTAATTCAGGTCAGTTATATCGGATTCTAAGCGGGGTTACTAAAGACATAACTTTAACCACAGTATTTAAGATTGCTGACGCTTTAGATGTAGATGTGAACATTTTTAGAAAGGAACATAAAAAATGGAATTAACAAGCTTATTATCAGAATCAGCAAGTTTAGAACTTGTTAATCAAATTGTAGACATCATTGAACAAGAAGTTGAAAAACGTATGTTAGCTAAAGAGAAGCAATGGTTGATGCAAAAGGAAGTTTATGAAATATATAACTGCCATGCGAAAATTTTAAAGGAATGGGAAAGATTAGGTTTAAAAAAACGTAGACAAGGTACTAAGTGGTACTACGATCGTTATGAAATTGATGAATTACTTCAGACATTAAAAAAATAAAAAATAAAAAATATGCCTGCCAGCATGAAATACAGATTTGGAGGAAATAATGAAAAAATTATTTGAAGTATTAGCTTGGGTTTTAGTTTTCGTATTAATGTTTATATCCATTTGGAAATTACAAAATTATAGGGAAAACCAAAGAGAAGCTGAACGTATTGAAGCGATGTGTAATTTATCCGATGCGAGATTAGTGAGAAGTGGAATGATTGATTGTAGAGGAGTTAGAGATTGGAAAAATTAAAGACGTTTAAAAGATGGCTGTTAGAGAAATATGAATTAACACCTGAACAATTGAAGGAAAAGCCAGTTGATTTTCAAGCTAGAATACATAGCTATTATACAGATTATGTAAGGATGTGGGAAAATGCTGAAATGGAAGAAGTTGAGCATTCGGAAGTCAATTGAAAATTATCATAAAACTTCTGATGTAGAGCATTTAAGGGATATTATTCGAGTTTATGAGCAAGGAGGTTTGATCTGGTATGTCAAAATGTATGCCAGTGAATTCTGGGCGGAAATCAAAGAGGCATATACCTAGAAAAGATAAGTTTTATGTGGCTTATAAAGGTGATCAAATTGTGACAACAGGAACACCACATGAAATAGCTGTGAAGTTGGGTATTCCGTATAAGCAAGTTTTGTGGATGACAACACCATCGGCTAGAAAGAGAGAAGAACAAAGCATTGAGAAGAATGGGTACTCGAAGAGGATGGTGCTAATTGAAGGTTAAATTAAAACAAACAAAAAAGTCCGTACGCGCATACGGACAAAGAATAAAACTATTCAAGGAGATTATACCAAAATGATTATTAGAGGGCAACGTGATAGTTTAGGAGTTCCGATGGAACCTGACGAAATTTATACAGAAAAAGAAGATTTATTAGGATATGAAATTCAGTTTGGTGATGAAGTTTTCCAGACTGATGATGAGTATATTTTAGTTTCAGAATTAAATAGTTACGGTTATTCAATTTGTAAAAAATGTTTGGATCAGCTTTTATTTATGGGGGTGAATAGATTTGAACTACAAAATTGCTGTTAATAACGAGGAATGGCACGATCTACGAAGCAATGGTCTAGGTGGTAGTGATATTGGTACCATGCTAGGGCTAAACCAAAACAAGTCACCTTACCAATTGTGGCTTGAAAAAACAGGACAGATTGAAGCACCTGACATATCTAGCAAGCTACAGGTACAAATAGGGAATGAGTTAGAAGATTTCGTCGCTAGACTATTTGAGCAAGAAAGTGGAATGAAAGTTCAACGTGATAATAAGACACATTATCACAAAGAACATCCTTTCCTATTGGCGAACATAGATAGAAAAATTGTGGGTGAAAAAGCCTTACTTGAATGTAAAACTACAGGCGCGTTTAGTGCTAATCAATGGGACGAAGATGAAATACCAGCAAGCTATATCATGCAAGTACAGCATTACTTAAACGTATTGGATTATGAGTATGCTTATATCGCAGTTGTGATTGGGAACCATGATTTTAAATTTAAAAAGATAGAACGAGATCAAGAATTGATTGACATGTATATCAAAGAGGCGATTAAATTTTGGAATGAAAATGTACTGAAAAATGTAGCGCCTGAAATTGACGGTTCACCAGCAACTAAAGAAGCTTTGAATTTAGTCGATTACGAGCCTTTAAACAGTTTGGCGATACTTTCATCACAAAAAGAAAAACTTGTCGAACTAGGTAATGTAAAAGCTCAAATCAAAGAACTTACGCAATATCAAACAGAAATCGAAAACAAGTTAAAGAATTACATGTACGAGAATGAAGCAGATGAATTATTATCTGATGAATTTAAAGTGACGTGGAAGGAAACGAAACGTACTTCAATCGATACTAAAGCACTCAAAAAAGAAATGCCAGATGTATATGAGCAATACAGCAAAGAAACAACATATAAACGATTCACAGTAAAGGAGATTAACTAAACATGGCAACAACAGATTCAATCAAAAACGCATTAGCTGAAAAGAAAAACAACAGTGTAGCAACAGCATCCAATTCGGTAAAAGGATTGTTGGATAATCCAGTAATTCAAAATAAATTCAAGCAAATTCTAAAAGACAAATCTGCTCAATTTACAAGTTCCCTGATCACATTGGTTAACAATGATTCATACTTGGCAGACAGTCAACCAATGTCAATTATTGCCGGAGCTATGCAAGCAGCACAGTTAGATTTACCACTAGAAAAACAATTTGGTTTTGCTTACTTAGTACCGTTCAATGAGAAGGATAAAGCGACAGGAAAATGGGTTAAGAAAGCGCAATTTATCTTAGGCTATAAAGGTTATGTGCAATTGGCACAACGTAGCGGACAATACAAGCATTTAAATGTAGGTACGGTATACGAAGGGCAATTGAAATCATGGAATCCGTTGACAGAAGAATTAGATATTGATTTTGATGCTAAGACAAGCGAGCAAGTGGTAGGGTATTTTGGTTATTTTGAATTACTAAACGGATTTAAAAAGACAGTGTACTGGACTAAAGACCAAGTAGAAGCACACCGCATCAGAAATAATAAAGCGAAGGACAAGAAACAACTAACTAACGTGTGGGCTAGTGATTACGATAGCATGGCAGAAAAAACAGTGTTACGAAATATGTTAAACAAATGGGGTATTTTGTCTATTGAATATCAAAAAGCAGTCGTGAGTGATGAGAAAGTGTTTGATGATTTTGATGAACAAGGCAATGGAATCTTTAAAGATGTGACACCGTCTGAACCTGAAATTGTTGAACCAGAGTATGATCCAGCTGAATCAATCAACAACGGTGAAATTATCGGAGAACAAGGCGAGTTGTTTCCTACCAAGGTTAAGTCAAAACTAGAGTAGGCTTTGGCCTATTCTAGAAAGGATGGTGAATATGGCAGAAATACAGTGGATTAAGCTATCGGTCAATATGTTTGATGATGAGAAGATTAAGCTCATAAGAACTATGCCAGAGGGGAACAATATCGTCTTATTTTGGATTCAACTGTTATGTCTTGCTGGCAAAATAAATGATGGTGGAATGGTCTATTTTGGACAAAATTTAGCGTACAGTGACGAAATGCTATCAACAATTTTAGGAACTCCACTAAATATCGTTAGATCAGGGCTCAAAACACTAGACCAATTTGGGATGATTGAAATATCCGATGATGGCCTAATTGATATTACCAACTGGGAAAAGCATCAAAATATTGAAGGAATGGAACGAGTGAAAGATGGGAACGCTGAAAGACAACGTGTCAGTTACTATCGAAAAAAATTAAAAGCAATGGGTATCAATCCATTTCAAGAAGGCATTCCAACTAAATCTAACGCACTTAAAGCATTCGTCAATGAATTAGAATCAAAAAACCTAACGTTAGGTCTCACGTTAGCTAACAGACCAGAAGAAGATAAGAACAGAGAAGAGAAGAAGAGAGAAGAGAAGAATAAAACTACTACTAGCGTAGTAGAAGATGAACAGTCTCAGTTGCAGTCTGTCCTACACTTTTACCAAAATAATTTTGGTGTGCTATCAAATTATATCCAATCAGACTTAATGCAATGGTGTAGTGATCTATCACCAGAGTTAGCAATCAAAGCTATGCAAATTGCTCAAGAAAATCAAAAGTCATACAACTATGCTAAAGGCATCATGCAGAATTGGCTAACGAAAGGTATTAAAACATTGGATGATGTTGCAGCTGAACAAAAGCAATTTCAAAATCGCAAAGTGCCATACAATCGCAAGCAAAAGAAAGATGAAATTAAACCTTACTGGACTAAAGATACTGCAGATACCGAACAAGCTAGTCAACAAACAGTAGTTGATAGTGGTGAAGATATACTATCGGAGTTTAGAAGTTTGATAGATGAGTTTAAAGATGATTCAAAGGAGGAATAAGTGACTTGATTAGGTTAGTGGTAAAAGGAAAGCCGATTACTAAGAAGAACAGTATGCGTATGGTGACTAATCGTAGAAAAGGGAAGATGTTCCCTATCCCATCCAAAGCTTATGAATCTTATCGAACCTTATTTTTATCACAAGCAAAATATGCTGGGAAACCGATTGATTATCGTTGCAACGTTAAAGCTCTTTATTATATGCCAACACGTCATAGAGTGGACTTAACTAATTTATTAAGTGCCACTCATGACCTGCTAGTAGATGCGAAAGTCTTAGAAGATGATAATTCAAAAATTGTTGTGAGTGTAGACGGTTCAACGGTATTGTATGACAAAGATAATCCTCGTGTAGAAATCGAGATAACAGAGATTTAAAGTTTTAGGAATTTATCCTGGAAATGGAGGATCATATGGAAGAAACATTAACAGAATTTCAGCTTAGGCTATTAAAGTTAATACCTGAAGGAATAGAGAATGCAATGAAAATAAGAAGATTGCAAGAGTTACTAGATTGCAGTAGTCGCAAAATTAAAAGTTCTGTAGAAGCTTTGAGGAATAAAGGTTACCCAATTGGCTCTATACGAACGAAACCAGGTGGATACTTTATTATTCGAAATGAAGAAGAATTGGAAGCGACCATAGCACAGAATGAATCACAGATTGAACGAGAATTAAAAACTGTGATGAAGATGAGACAATTTCAGTTTTAAAGTAAAAAGCTGCTAATCTAATATGTAGAAGAATAGCAGTTAATGGTTGGCGAGTGCCATATGGAATTAATGATAGTGAACATTAGGAGGGAAAATATGGAAAAAAGTAAGCTAAAAGAGAAAATTTCTAATTTAGAAAATATTCTTATGTTGTATCAGGAACAAATGGAAACGATGATTAAAATTAATAAAAGGTTATTAGATTATTTAGAGGCGCATTATCCTAAAAAAGATTCAACATCAGAGTAAATCATTTCTTTCTCAATTTCATTAATTAATAAGGCAATAAACTTCTTCATATCTTGAATACCATAGTTTTGATGGATAGGTGTATAGTGCGTTTCATCATTACCTAAATATGAGATTGCTTGAGCAACTTTTTTTAATCTTTCAGAAGGAAGTTTATTAATTTTTTCTGATAATCGTGTTTTTGGATTTTCTAACCATTCTTTTGTAACAGAGTCATCTATTGAATAATCTTTTAAAAAATCTGTAACCAAAAACTCAATTGATTTTCTGTAACCCATGCCTGCTAAATGTGTAAGTTGATTTTTCTCAGCTTCGGCTGATTGTTTATAAATTTCAAAAAAAGAAGGATATTTATTTTGGATTATTTCTGGAATTGAATTATCGTAAATTATTTTAGGAATTTGATTAACAGCTACTAAAACATAAGGAAAATGTATCTCACCTGTTTCATCATTGTTAAATTGAAATTTTTCATATTTAAAAAATTGAATAGTACTTTCTTTACAACTTAAGCAGGCAAACACACCTACAGCATCGTAAATGTTATTTTTTGTTACCAGTACCAAATCGACCGCTTCTTGGTGACCAGTATTTTTACAATGGCCACATATTTTTGGCTCTTCAATAAATACATCAGAGCTAGTTGTTCGTGGTCTTTCTAAAGTGTAGTCAAATCCTTGTTTTGTGAAGCTTCTAATATTATTTAGCTGTCTAATATTTCTTATTTGTTCATCATTCATAATAAATCTCCTCAAAACTTTTTATTTTAATCATATCACAGAAAGGCAGGTGATACATTGGAAAAGCAAAATAATTCTTTCGGACAAGAAAAACTATTAAAGAAAAACAATTATTGGAGATCAATATATTTTAATTAACTATCACTAAAAAGGAGTGTTCAAATGAATAATGTACAATTGATTGGTCGATTAACTCGGGATATCGACTTAAGAAAGACACCGCAGGGCGAATCGGTTGGTCGTTTTAATTTAGCAGTAGAACGCAAATATAAGAATAAACAAGGTGAATATGATGCTGATTTTATAAATTGTGTTGTGTGGAGACAAGCAGCAGACATTATGAATAGATATTGTAAAAAAGGCACAAAAGTTGCTATCGATGGCAATATCCGCACAGGAAGTTACGACAACCAGCAAGGTCAAAGAGTTTATACAACAGAAGTCTACGTTAACAATTTTTATTTTGTTGAACCGGCAAAAGCTACTGATTCTGGTCAATCTCAATTCGAAGACTTTGGTGCGGTTGTTGATATTAATCAAGATGATTTACCATTTTAAGGTGATTGTATGGAGGCAATAGTAAAAAAAGACTATGTATATTTATTAAGAAATCTGACTACGAATGATATTTTGGTTTTTGAAACAGAGGGATTAGCCTATCAGTATTTAAATAAGACTTTCCCCTATGGCAGGACATTTAATTCATTAACAAGTAGATTGATGGATAGTCAGTATAAAATTACTCGAGTAAAAAGGAGATTCATTTATGGAGATGAGTGTTAGTGAGTTTTTCGAAGAGTTATTAAAAATTAACGATGAGATGAATGAGAAAATGTTTAGTCCGATAGAAAGTGATTCAAACAATGTTCATAGACCAGATCACTATCAAAAAGAAAATGGGTGGGATCTATTTGAAGTATGGAACAAATTGTATTCAAAAGACGAATTTATATCCATTATGGAAAGTCATGCTGATAAATACATCAAACGACACAGACATAAAAATGGTATTGAAGATTTAGAAAAAGCGATTGAAACACTGACTCGTTTGAAAGAATACGAATTAAGATATCTGGAGGAATAATAATATGAAAATCATGACATTAGATCCAAAGGCTAAGTTGTTTGAGAAAGCTCATAAAACAGATGCTGGTACGGTGTTTGTAAAGGATGCTGAGTAAATGCAGAAAATATTGATTATTATGATGGTTGTTTTCTTACTCTATAAAATGACCGAAAACGATGATAAATATTCGATGTAGTAAGTTGGAAGTGTTTGGAGGTTGGTTAAATGGTTCAGCTACATAAAAGTACAGGATTGAGATGGAGAACATATCGTTATATTGAAGGTATTATCCAAGACTTAGATATATATGAAACACTGATAAACAAGCGCACGACGGAATTATTGACACCATATATGAAACCCGATGAAAATATCGGCGGTGGCAGATCAAGTATTACTATTAATCCAACAGAACAATCGGCAAATGCCTTAGCTGAGGATGGGGAACTGAATCAGTTAGTTAAGGAATATGATGCTGCTACAGCAGAGATAAATAAGATGTTGCCAGAACACAGGAAAGTGATTGAGATGGCATATATAAATAAGCCTAAAACACTTACTTGGCAAGGTATAGCGTTAGAATGCAACTACAGTCCTAAGCATTGTTATTGGATAAGAGACCAATTAATAATAAAAATAGCAAAAAAATTGAAAATGAGGTAACTTTTGGCGGTATAAAACATGTAATAATAGTATTGTAAGGAACTGACAAAAGACTTACAAATAACATACAGAAAGGTAACTGTATGTAGTGTTTAACTAATTGTCTCCTCCAAGGTATTGCCCAGGAAACTGGGCAGAAAACAGAAGTGGCGTAAAGGAAGCGTACCAGTTACATTGGCTGGGGGTGTGGGTTCGATTCCTACCTTCTGAATATACTGATTTAGAAAATTGGTATAAGTATACAATCTCCCTATTTTTCCACCTAGTAAACCTAGGTGGTTTTTGGTATATTAGTATTACTAAATAATAGAGAGGATAGTATTTTATGGATGAGCAACAATTTCATCAGATTGAAGAAACTAATGAGCAATTAAGACGAATAGCAGATGCGTTAGAATCTATTTCGGAAAAATTAGGCAATCCATTCACGCTAGATGTAGCTACCAGCTTAGAACAAATTGCTTCTAACATAGAAGATATTAATATGGATTAACTTACTATTTTAACATTGCTTAAATAGTAAAATTTTTTGTTTCGATTAGGTAACAAGATATTATACGAATATCCAACTCATATTGATATAATAGCGTAATCAATAGGAGGAAAATTTTATGTAAAAACATTTAGATGACTTGTGTTTTGAAGATATTGATGAGTTTAGAGTTGCAATTTTAATGATTTAAGAAATAATATGAAAAGAGAAGTAAATAAGTATGGATAATAAACCAACAAAGAAAGATGCAAGAGAATTTGCGGATAAATATAGAAATTATACTAACGAAAGAAGCCGAAAGGCTCCGGCTCCATCAAAACCGATATCTAGACCACCGAAAAAAGAGGATAATAAATGAGCTTTATTGAACTTATTTCATTTTCATCTTTTCTCGGAGGGATAAATTATTGGATTGGATCAAGATTTGATCTTTATTATTTTGTTGATTATGAGGAGAAAGATGAAAAGTATAATTTATGGGTTGTTTTAGGATTAGGTAATTATTTTTTACATAACGAAATAATTTTTCCTTTGCTGAAAGAATTAAACCATACTTTTGTTTGGTTTGTCAGCTTGATTGTTATGATTACTTTGCAATTTATGACTATAAATACTATTAAATCAATAGAAAGTTCTATTAAAGGTAAAAATAGTCATATATTGTTTAACAAGAATGCCTTTACTGAAATGATGATTTCAAACGAAGGTTACACGTACTGTCAGATATTTGATTTTGATAATAAATTTATCGAAGAAGGTTATATAGAACACTATAATTCTAAAAATAATGAAGGGCTAGCTTTTAGTTTAGTACCAATAGCTAAGGAAGATTATAGAGATACAAAATATAACGATTTTAGGGTAGATTTTGGTGAAAAAGATGAGTTTATTTATATTGATTTTCAAACAAAAGTAAAAGTATATATAAAATTTTATAAAGTAAAAAAAGGCATCGATTAAGATGTCTTTTTATTTTGCCTAGAAAGGGGTGATGGAAAATCAAACTGACAATAAAACAACAGAGATTCGCTGATGAGTACATTATCTCAGGAAATGCGACAAAAGCAGCGATAAAGGCTGGTTATAATAAAAAATATGTAGCAACGAATACTGATAAATTACTAAAAAATACTAATATTAAATCCTATATAGACGAACGACTTGAAGCGCTGGAAGATGAAGCAATTGCTAAGCAAAATGAAGTTTTGAAGTATTTAACCTCCGTCATGCGAGGAGAACACACCGAACAAACAACAATCGGTTTAGGTGACGGTTTGCAAACAATCACCGATATCGAAGTATCTGCTAAAGATCGTATAAAAGCAGCTGAATTACTTGGTAAACGTTATGGAGTCTGGACTGATAAAGTGGATGTAAGTGGAACAGTTACTTCTGTTAATATTATTGATGACATTCCAATCGGAAGTGATGATGATGGAGGCTAGGGTTAGATTAACTGACTTGATTGCTCCGTCATTTTTTAATTTGCATCATGATATTAAACAGAAACAACATTCTAAGTATTGGATAAAAGGTGGTCGTGGTTCTACCAAGTCATCTTTTGTATCAATAGAAATTATTATGGGAATGATGGCTGATCAAAATGCTAATGCGGTCGTTTTGAGAAAAGTAAAAGACACATTAAGAGAATCAGTTTATGAGCAAATGTTATGGGCGATTGATAAATTGAATGTTAGTCATTTGTGGCACGATTCGCTAAATCCTTTAGCAATTACCTACATACCAACTGGTCAAAAGACTATTTTTAAAGGTGCAGATAAACCGAAGAAGGTAAAGTCTAGCAAATTCAGAAAAGGATACGCAAAGTACATTTGGTATGAAGAAGCAGACGAGTTTGAGAGTATTCAAACAATTCGAACAATCAACCAATCGCTTATTCGTGGTGGCCAAGACATTTTAACCTTTTATACCTATAATCCACCTGAATCTGTTAACAACTTTATCAATTCAGAAGTAGAACATCAAAAGTTACGAGATGATACGATGGTACATTCGAGTACTTATTTATCAGTTAATCCAGCTTGGCTGGGTCAAGATTTTATAAATGATGCTGAACATCTAAGAAGTGTGAATCCTAAAAAGTATGAACATGAGTATATGGGTATTGTGACTGGTACTGGTGCAGAAGTCTTTACTAATATTGTCACTCGCAAAATTACTGATGAGGAAATTGCTACATTTGACAAAATCAATCGTGGTATTGACTATGGTTTTGCAGCTGAACCAACACACTATACAGAAAACTTTTTCTATAAGCCTAAACGTAGGCTTATTATTTTTTCAGAAATCCATAAAAAAGGCATGAAGAATCAAATGATTACTGATGAAGTAAAATCGTTAAATCCAATAAATGAAGAAATCATTTCAGATAGTGCTGAGCTAAGAACTAATGCTGAATTAAGAGATTTAGGATTGAAATTAAGACCGGCGAGAAAAGAGCCAGGTAGTGTGGAGAATGGTATCAAGTGGTTACAAGATTTAGAAGAAATAATAATTGATCCGGAACGTACACCAAATACCTATCGTGAATTTTCTGGATATGAAATTGAAAAAAAGGTAATGGTAATCTTAAAGGAACTTATCCTGATAAAGACAATCACTCGATTGACTCAGTAAGATATTCATTTGAAGATTATATGAAGCCAGCAGTTAAAGTAAAAACGTTTAAAGGAGGTCTATGATTGGTTTTTGTATTTGATTCAAACAAAGAAATTACTAGTGAAGTGATAGAAGAATTTATCTATAAGCATATGGAATTAGTGCCGAAGTATACGGAATCGAAAAACTTTTACGAAGGTCTACACGATATTTTGAAGCGACCAAAACGGGAGGCTTACAAACCAGATAATCGAATTGTGGTTAATTTGGCCAAGTATATGGTGGATACATTCAATGGTTTCTTTAATGGAATCCCATGTAAAGAGACCCATGAAAATGAAAAAACTAACCAGGTGCTCAATGATTTCGGTAGACGAAATGATTTAGATAACCATGAGTCAGAACTTGATAAAATGGCGAGTATTTATGGGTATGCGTTCGAATATATGTATCAAGATGATGATGCATTAAAACGAGTAATTTATAACTCACCATTGGATTTGTTTATCGTTTATGATGATACTATTCAACAAGAACCTCTATTCGCTGTAAGATACTATTTCGATGATAATGAAAGGATACAGGGAGAGCTAACAACATTAACGCATCGGTTGAAGTTGTTTGAGGATGATAAAGGGAAAATTGTGATTGAAGAACCTAATAATAATATTAATAGCCCAGAACATAACGCTTTATACTATGACGGATTATCCGTAGTGGAATATATCGAAAATGAAGAGAGAATGTCGCTATTCGAATCAGTTAAATCGATGATGAATACTTTGAATAATGCTATCTCTGCTAAAGCAGATGATGTGGACTACTTTGCCGATGCGTATCTGGTTATTTTAGGTGCATTATTGGACGAAGACACAATAAGAGACTTTAGAGCCAATCGAACTATTAACATGGAAGGCGGCGATATTAATAAATTAGTTATCGAATTCTTAGAAAAACCAAGTTCTGATGAAACACAAGAAAATTTAATTAATCGATTGCTAGATTTAATCTTTACAACAGCAAGATAACATGTGGTATTTTGAGCCTACTGTTAGTACAGTAGAGCCGATGACAGTAGAACTATATAACAAAATTTTTTTTAAAATCAATTCTACTACAACTAATATTTAAATCACCGAAATTGCTCGGAAAGACAAAAAGGTATTAATCATTGGTGATAGTACGGTCAATGCAAGCAAAATGTCGCAAGAATTAATTGACTCGTACGCTTTAGAATCAAGTAATCTACAGTTATTAGGTACGAGAGGCTCCGACGGAAATTATCACGAGGGGCGCGGTGGATGGACAACCAGCTTATACCGTACTAATCAAATCTACTATGGGTCAGGCAACCCATTCTTTAACCCTGATAAGAATGATTTTGATTTTGCCTATTATATGGCCCAAAATGGTTATAGTGGTTTGACGGATGTAATATTCCAGTTAGGTATTAATGATGTGTTTGGTTTGGAGAATGATAATTTAATGTCAGGAATCATTAAAACAATCACAGATTATGAGGCATTAGTACAATCAGTTAGGGCCTACGATTTAAATATTCAAATTGGAATCACCGTGACAATACCACCAAATGCAAGTCAACTGGCTTTTGCGAAAGCTTATAAGACAGGTCAAACGCAATGGATGTACAAGCGTAATAACGCGGTGTGGATCAACCAGCTTATAGAACATTTTAAAGGTAGAGAAAGTGAAAATATTAGGTTAATCGGACAGAATGCCTGCATTGATACTAAAACTCGAATAGCTGATGGCGTACACCCCACAGTGGAAGGATATCAAGAACTAGGTAGAGTAGTGTATGCGTACCTTAAAAACAATTAGAAAGGAGTAGATAGATTGATATGATAAATTATCGTTTCGTTATCTAGTGTATTACAATAACACCCCTAATTTGATATATTAGATGTATTAAATCGGGGAGATGTTATATATGAAAGACATAAGATGGTTATTTATTTTAGTTTTAACAGTTTTATTAGGATTTTCTATTTACCGAGATGATGAAACTTGGATATCAATATTAATTGTTTTGGTAATGATTGTAGCATGGTATTTTAACGATATTAAAGAAGTAACTATGTCTGCGGACAAAATTAGTATTAAGAAAAAAGAAGAAAGATTAGATGAATTAACTAACGAAGCAGAAAACTTAATAAAGTATATTAATGATTCGATTGACCCAATTATTCAATATAATCTAGCTCAATTGAGAACTGATGGCACCTTTGATGAAATAGTTGGTTTGCCATTTGTAATTAATTTCTTGGTTAGTGCTAAGAACATGGCAATAAATATGAAACAAGACAAGAAGTACGATATGCAATTAATGAATTTAAAGAATACTGTAGTTCATAATTTTCATATTGGTGCAGGCAGAATTTCTAAAAAATACAATGATGAAATTCAAAATAATAATAAATCAAGAGACTTATTAAATAGACAGTATTCAGAAAGTTATGATAACCTGAAGCCGTTTGATGATGAATATTTGAGGTTAAAAAATATTGATCCAGAAAATTAAATGTATGTTAAATGTGTTGAGATGTTGAAGTACTATTTTGAGTTAATTAAATAGAATCAATGATTGTAATATTGAAGAGTAGGCTTATGCCTGCTCTTTTAATTTGGAAAGGAGTAGATTAATGTATATGAAAGATTTTCAATCTGTCGTAATGGCAGATATTATAAGTAACATTAACAAGACATTGGGCAGTCCGCTCTTTGTCTTTTTTGTTTCCCTATTAGCACTTGATGTGTTCACAGGATATAGTAAAGGTATCATTACAAAACAATGGGATAGTAAAAGAGGTACTGACGCCTTGCCAAGACATTTAAATGTTTTGATTTCAATTGTCTTTGTAGGAGTAGTATCTCGTATGTTTAACTTCCAGATATTTTCATATGGATGGTGCACAACGTTTATTATCAACTATATAGGTTCAGTTATAGAAAATTTAGATGCTATGGAGTTCCAATACCTGCTTGGCTAGAACCAATAACTGAACATATGAAGCGATTAAATGATAATAGGATGAAAGAGATTTTAAATATCGTAGAAGAAAGTAACGTAAAGATTATTGTAGAACCAAAAGATAATCCTAAGGAGTAATTTATGGAACAAACAAATACGTTTATTAAAAAAATGGCGCCGTTATATCAAGCGGTGCCTTCTGTTTTAAAGACTTCTACTCTCATAGCACAAGCTGTAGTAGAGAGCTCGTGCGGAAACTCGGAATTAGCAAGAAACGCGAACAACTACGCAGGGATAAAAGCTAGTGAGCCATGGACTGGCGAAACATATACGAAAACAACTCTAGAAGAAGTAAATGGAGTTCTAGTCGAAGTTCCAGGTGAAAAGTTCCGCAAGTATCAAACGATTGAACAGTTTGTAGTTGATCATAGCAACTTTATAACCTCAACACCTTGGCGAGAAAAGCATTATGCTGATGTGATAAATGCTACAACTTATCAAGGTCAATGTGCTGCGTTAACTAAAACATATGCAACAGATAGTAGTTATGGGATTAAGTTGATTGAGACGATTGAACAAAATAATTTAACACAATATGATTAGGAGGTAGAAGTAATGTGGAAATATCCAAAAATTAAAGTACTAGATTTGTTTAGTAAATACACTGGTATTTATGGTAATCCAGTGGGACTGATTTATCATAATGATGCCGGATCTCCGACGGGTTTAGGATATGAGGGGTGGCTTAGAAACTCTAGAGCAAATTCAGAAGCAAATGCAGCATTAGGTTTTGCTCACGAATACATTTCAACAGGAGAGATTTTGCAAGTCCAACCATTAAATGCTCCAGCATGGGCAGCTGCAAATTCCTATTATAATAATAACATTATGCATATTGAAATTTGCCAACAATTATCAGCTAATGATGCGCAATTTAAAGCAAACGAGGAATATGCTTTTATGCGTGGAGCAGAATTGTGTCATAAGTACGGTATTAAACCAGATAAAGCTACAATTAAACTTCATAGACAAGTGTCAAATAAAGGAACAGAGTGTCCTAAGCGTTCAGCGCAATTACACGGCGGTTACGATAAAGTACAAGAATATTTTATTGCACGTACAAAGCACTACATGAGTTTGGGTAAAGCTATGAAGGAAATGATTGATAAATTGAATGGCGGGGCAAAAGTAGCTAGCGATAGTCGATATATCGAGTTAAGACCATATTCTAGCAACGCTAAGGCTTTTGATAAGTTAGAAGTTGGCCAAAAGGTTACAATTCGTAAAGGACAGACGTTCTGGTATGATCCTCAAAGCGGAAAAGGAATTAAACCTAGTGGTGACTTCACAGGCGATACCAATATCATTGAACGTGTAATGAACGTGGAAGTTGGCTATTCTCGAAGAGCATATCTGCTTAAAGGCAAGTATTCATGGATTTTAGAGCAGGATCTTGTGGAGGCTCGTAAATCATGGGAGCCAGTTAAGGTTGATGATGAAGTCCAGCCAACAATTCCTCAAGGAAAAAATTATGCCTTTATTGATGGTAAGTATTATGATGTGAGTTTGAGAAC